>JAPLAW010000035.1 GCA_026393075.1 Actinomycetota bacterium
TTTTCTTTGCCCAAAAACAGTGAAAATCAAGGCTGTAAGCTAACCAAGAGTAATAAAGCGTTGTAATTTCGTTATCTAAAATATTTGAAAAAGTACTGACAATCTCAATTTGGGGTAGTAACTTCACCATTTGAACTGTAAACGATTACAGTTCAAGCGTGAGGGAGTCATAAGTGGCCAATATTGAGGCGGTAGCCAAGCAGGCTGGCGTTTCCGTGGCCTCTGTTTCCCGTGTAATCAATGGCGCTGCAGCTCGCGCAGATACTGAAGCGCGAGTGCGCAAAGCAATTGCCGAACTCGATTACCAACCAAATTCAGCAGCGCGTGCACTCAAGGTGCGCCAATCAGAGCAGATCTGTTTATCTTTCGATGATCTTGCAAACCCGGCATATATCGCAATGACCCGTGGCGTTGGTCGCGAGTTAAGTGCCACAAAATATCGCTTGATTTTATCTTCAGCATTTTCTAGCGTTGAAGAGATCGTTAAACACTTACAAACAATGGGTCGCGGCTTTGCCGATGGCTTAATTATTTCGCCAATTTATAGTGATGAACGAATTACTAAATTGATTTCTGCTTTACACATGCCAGTTGTTTTAGTTGGAACTCAGCCTGAAGGCCTTGATGTAGATAACGTCTATGTTGATTCAAGTGCCGGTATCGCAATGGCGGTTGAACATTTAATTCAAACTGGTCGCACCAAAATTGGTCTGATTAACGGTCCGCTTTCAACTAAGCCAGGTGTTCGTCGTAAGGCAGCATTTGAAAAAGCGATTAAAGCGGCTGGACTTAAATTTGATAAAGCAAGTGTTATCCAAGCCAATACCTTTTCACCTGAAGCTGGCTATTTTGCTTTTTCAGAGATTGCAGATTTTTCAAAGTTCGATGCTTTCATTTGCGCAAACGATCAGCTGGCGGCCGGTGCGATGAAGTTTGCTTCAGAAAACGGTATTTCGATTCCGGGAGATATTGCAATAGTCGGTATCGATAACACCGACATGGCATCTCTTCTGCATCCAACGCTTACTAGCGTTGATTTAAAGGCCGAAGAACGTGGCGAAATCGCGGCTCAATTAATGCTTGACCGCTTAGCTAATCCTGATCGCGCCCCAAAGCGAATCACCGTTGAACCCAAATTGGTAATTAGAGAATCAACGGCGAAGAAATGAGCAATACGGCTGTGAAAGATGTTAAGTTAAAGAAAGCCAAGAAGTCTGGCAAAGCTAAGTTGTATAACCGCGGCGCCTGGATTTATGCCTTGCCTGCCTTTATCCCACTAGTGCTGCTTAGCGTTGTGCCGCTATCACAAGCGGTGTGGACTGCTTTTACAGATTCAGTCGCTGGCTTTGATGTAAAAGTTTCATTTATTGGTTTTGAGAACTTCCGACGTTTAGCTGGCGATACTTTGTTCTGGCAGTCATTTAAAATCGGAATTATCTGGGCAGTATCAGTAACTTTCTTAGCGCTATTTCTGGGCTTCGGTTTAGCACTTCTACTAAATCAGAAGTTACGTTTCCTTGGGCTAATGCGCGTGCTATCACTTGTCCCATGGGCTATGCCACCGGTGGTAGTTGCAATTATGTGGAGCTTGTTACTGCGCCCACAGAGTGGCCCAATTGTTGATTTGTTTACTGCCCTTCATATTCCAGGAGCAAAGACAGATTGGCTTGGGGATTTTAATACGGCGCTTCCAACCGTTATTTTGATTGGTGCTTGGGTTGGCATGCCAGTTATTACTGTTTCAATTCTGGCTGCACTACAAGGCATCCCAACTGAGATGGTTGAAGCAGCAATTATTGATGGCGCAAATGCCTGGAAACGATTTAGATATATAACTTTGCCAGCAATTCGAGCAATCACTTCAGCTTTGATTGCGCTGAATATTATCTGGAACTTCAGTTCCTTCGGTTTAGTTTTCGTATTGACGGCAGGTGGGCCAGGCGGCAAGACATTTGTGCCTGCACTCTTTGCTTACAACGAAGCGTTTAAATATGGAAACTTCGGCTACGCAGCCTCTATGGGTGTTGTTATGGCACTTGCAATTGTGGGCATGCTTTCGATTTACCTAAGAGCTACTAAGAAGGAGGATACCCAGCGATGAGTACCACTTCTAAGCAGACTGTTGTTATTGCAGTCGAGAAGAAAAAGCGCAAGTACTACTTGATCCCGACCTATATCGCGGTGGTCTTCTATGTGCTATTTCTGGGCTTCCCATTTATCTGGATGTTTAGCACCTCGCTAAAGACTCCCTATGAGTTGCTGCAATTGCACCCATCATTAATTCCCGATGGTTTCTATTGGCAGAACTACATCGACATTATTGAAAAGCGTGGGTTGATTAATTCAGCGAAAAACAGCTTTGTTATCGCGATTTTGACGGCGGTCCTGACCACTGTCTTTACCGTGCCGGCAGCATATGCAATTGCTCGTTTGCGTAAAGTTTTCTCAGGTGTTGCTACTGGCTGGATTTTGATAAGCCAGGTTTTCCCAGTTTCGCTAGTAATAATTCCGCTCTTTATGGCAGTTCGGCGCATTGGTCTGCTAGATACCATCTGGGGCTTAGTACTGGTTTATTTAGTTGCCAGCTTGCCGTTCGCGCTCTGGATGTTAAAGGGTTACGTATCTTCGATTCCAGTTGATCTCGAAGAAGCAGGTGCGATGGATGGCGCATCTTCATTCCAGATTTTGGTCCGAATTGTTTTCCCATTGCTAGTTCCAGGCATTGTGGCAACTGCGCTCTTTACTTTCCTTAATTCCTGGAATGAATTCTTCTTTGCGCTAGTACTAATTCAGTCACCTGAAAATGAAACGTTGCCACTTACTTTGGCGCGCTTTATGGGCTCTGAAGGTCAGGTATTACTTGGCCCATTAGCAGCTGGTGCTTTCTTAGCGACGATCCCATCACTGGTGATCTTCGGAATCATGCAACGCAAACTTGCTAGCGGCTTATTAGCCGGTGCCGTTAAAGGATAAGGGGGTCGGATAAAAGCTACAGCGAGAAAGGTTTAGTTCGAATTAGAAGTAATTTGTTCAAAACTGGATGATCATCAAAATGAGATCTACAGCGATGTCAGATCTTTAGCAGTAAAGAGCTTCTCACCGATGAGTAGCTCGTTAATTAACTAAGAGGAGAACTAAGTGAAGAAAAGTAAGTTATTTGCAGTAGTGGCAGCTTTTGCCATGACTGCAAGCCTTGCCGTCACAATTCCTGCACGTGCTGCTGGAATTGAAATGACATATCTAACCCCGGCTTATCTAAAGGGCACTGTTGCTTCAACTGAGCGCATCGTGGCTGACTGGAACAAAGCTAATCCAAATGCAACTGTAAAGATTGTTTACGGCGACGTTAACAATATGCAGGACAAGCTAACAACAGCTTTCGCTGGAAACGTAGCACCAGATATCTTCCAGCATGAAGCTGCTTCAATTTTGGAATTCTCAAAGCGCGGCTACCTAGCTGACATTTCAAAGGAAATGGCTTCTCTGAAGAGCTCAATTCCAGATGGTCTCTGGAAAGTTGGTTCATATAAGAACCGTCTATACGGTGCGCCAACAATGACTCAGACCTACACAATTTTCGCAAACGTTGATGCTTTCAAGAAGGCTGGCGTGAAGATTCCTACCGGTACAAATACCTTTACTTGGGATGACTACCGCGAATTGGCAAAGAAGTTCACAACCGATGGCAAGTACGGCGTTGCATGGGGCTTAAAGTCACCAGCTGCAATGACCATGATCATGGGTATGAACTACAACGCTTCATTCTTCCGTGGTCTAACAACATCTGCTGGCCCACAGATCAGCGTTAATGCCAATGAGCTTGAAGTTCCAACTCGTGTTTGGAACATGATCTACACAGATAAGACAATTGATCCAGCTGCGCTAACCATGTCAGGTGCTGGCCCAGTGCCAGGATTCCTAGCTGGTAAGTACGCAATGATCTTCGCTGCTAGCTATGTTGCATCTGATCTAGATGTTGCTGCTAAGGCTGCTGGTTTCAACTGGACCGCACTTCCATTGCTTAAGGGTGTTTCAAACAAGCAAGGTGCAAACCCACAGACACTTTCAGTTTCTGCGCAGAGCAAGTATCCAAAGCAAGCTGCAGCATTTATTCGCTTCATGCTAAAGGATGAAAACCTTGCTGAGCTAGCACTTGGCGAAGGTCTTATTCCTTCAACAGCTGGTTCATTAAAGTCTGCAATGGCAACTAAGAAAGATAGCGCTGGCTGGACTCAGATTCTTGATGACGGTGCAGCACTAACACTTGCGCCATTCACATTGGTACCTAACTACCAGAAGTGGAAGGACACTGTTCTACAACCTGCGATGCAGCAGTACTTGCAGGGCAAGATCTCACTAGCAGAGCTCAAGAAGCGCGAAGTCGAAGGCTTTAAAGCTATTCGCTAACCGCTGATTGATCCCTGGTTGATCATCCGAGGATGAATGAACCAGCTGGGGCTGTCTAACGTGCAGCCCCAGCTGGACTTCATCGGATGTAAATTTTCATGTAAAAACTATTGAATTTAGGAATGGATAAATATGTCGCTCTTGGAAGAAAAAGCTATTGGCGCCTTATCAGGCGCTGCTGTCGGAGATTCACTCGGCGGCGCCACCGAGGGCTATAGCCCAGAAGTACTACAAGAGCGCTTTGGCGGATTAGTCCGCGACATTGTGGGGCCTTTTAATGTTGAGTGGAAAACAGCCCGGCCAGTTTCACCGTTTCACAAAGGCAACGGTCATATAACTGATGACACTCTAATGACTGAAGCGTTGATAAATGTTTACGATCAAGTGCGCGATCACTTAGATGCATTTACTTTTGCTGAAGGCATCGTGCCTGAGATGATGGCGAAAGAGCGCTGGATCCCAGAGCTAGAACGCGAATCACTTTTAATTCACCGCGTCTTTCATGCTGAAAAATGGTTAGTGTTAAAACTTCTCCATGCACACGCTGACCCACGCGAAGCTGGCTACGGAAATATTGTTAACTGCGGGGCAACTATGTATATGACTCCAGTTGGCATCATCAACGCCGGTAATCCAGAAGCTGCATATAAAGAGGCCATTGAAATTGCTGGTGCACATCAATCAAGTTATGGTCGCGAAGCTGCTGGCGTATTTGCAGCCGCTGTTGCAACCGCGATGACGCCAGGGGTAACCATCGATGACGTAATCAACAATGCAATTGCATTTGCTCACGATGGCACTAAGGCGGCAATTCAAGCTGTAACTGATGAAGCAAAAAACGTTAAGTCTTGGGAAACAAGTTTCCATCAACTACGTGCTGCAATGGCACCGTTTGATTCACTGGGCGAGGCCTACCGCGAACCAGGCCCCGATGCCCGTAAACCTTCACGTCTTAAGGCAATTGAAGAGTTGCCATTAGCGTTGGCTTATTTGCGAGTCTCTAAAGGTAACTTTGAAGATGGCGTATTAGGCGCCATTAACTATGGCCGTGACTCTGATTCAATCGCAACCATGTTTGGTTCGCTAAGTGGCGCTATGAAAGGTCGCCAGGCAATTCCACATAACTGGGCTGAGACTATTGAGCGCGAAAGCCGCATTGATTTAGTTGCTAATGGCAAGAAGCTGGCCAAGATTGCTACCGAAGTTGCCGCCCGCGATGCACAAAAGGCCGCGGTTGTGGCCAAAGCATCGACTGCTCTTTTCGGTAGCATTTAATTATGAGTAGCCCATTTAAGTTACGAGTTACATGGGCGCAACCCGAAGATCTCGTCGGTCATTTCTTTGCCCAAGCAAAGTATGAAGGCGCTGATGTCAGTGCCGAGATTGCGCAGTGGGAAAGTGCTGGGGGAGTTTCTAGCGCTTCAGTTGTTGGTGCCAGTGCCGTACCAGCTACTGCGGCGATGCGTGATCTGGCTCGGGAAATTAGTGCAACAGTTGAAGCAAAGCTACAAGCTAATCCCGAACTCGATTATGAAAAGTTCTTAAACGATCTGCCTGATACACCATCTGCGCAAAAGCCCGATCTAAATACTTACCACGGTGCTTGGCTAGGTCGGGCAGCAGGTTGCTTATTGGGTAAGCCAGTTGAAAAAGTACAACGAGTTGGCATTCGCGTGATCTTAGAATCAAGTGGGCGTTGGCCACTGACTGAATATTTCACCGCCCAAGGCGTGCCAGCTGAAGTTTTAGCTAAGCATCCGTGGAATACCCAGAGCGGTAAGACTTGTTTACAAGAAAATATTGATGGCATGGCCGAAGATGATGATTTAAACTATCCGCTAATTGCACTATTAACGGTTGAAAAATTTGGTCGTGATTTCAATACCGATCACATTGCTGATCAATGGTTAAAGAATTTACCAGCTGGCAAAGTTTTCACAGCCGAGCGAATTGTCTATCGCAATCTGCTTGATGGCTTAGATCCAATGGTTGTGGGTGGGCTCAATAACCCATTTAAAGAGTGGATCGGGGCGTTGATTCGCACCGATCTATATGGCTGGATCAACCCTGGTAACCCAAAGGCAGCAGCTCAGATGGCAGTTCGCGACGCTTGGCTCAGCCATCGCCGCAACGGCCTATATGGCGCTGCTATGAGCGCTGCCATGAATGCCATGGCGATGGTTACTAAAGATATCGACCAAGTCTTAGATGCTGGTTTCTCAGTGCTGCCGCCAGAGAGCGCTATTTATAAAGCTTGCGTGCTTACTCGGCAATTAGGAAATTCCGATCTTGATTACGAATTAGCTGTCGATAAGTTATATGAACATGTCGCTGGCATGCACTGGGTGCACACTGTTAATAACGCCGCCCTTGGCGTATTGGCCTTAGCGCGAAGTAAGGGCGAGTTCTCAACTGCCATTACCCACACCGTTATGGGCGGCTGGGATACCGATTCAATTGGTGCCACAGTTGGCTCAATCTGCGGCGCAATGCTGGGTGGCGCGCAGATTCCGGCACACTGGGCCGATCCAATTGATAATCGCTTAACTTCAAGTATTCCAGATTGTGATCAAATCAAATTTACTGATTTAGCAGTTCGAACTCACGCACTGGTCTAACTCGTAATGCTGACAGATCTGAATTCGAAAGAACCTCGTGGGGTAGATCTACCAGCTCTAGTTGGCGATGATGAAGCAAAGATCTTTGCCGGGCCTGCGTCGCTCGCAGAACGTGAAGCATGGCGAGAAAAATTAGAAATTTGGCGAAGCGATGCCAAAGCGAAACTGAATTACGATGATCGTGCATATAGCAATGCCGCAATTGCCGGTCGTGCAAACTACAACGCAGCCCTTATCTGGCTTTGGGATGAACTGCTCTTTGACTTTGAAAACCAAGTATTTACGCCAGAGAAATTACTGGCAGATGCTAAACGCTTTGGCGGCTTTGATGACATCATCTTGTGGCATGCCTACCCAGTAATCGGCATTGATTCACGTAATCAATTCGATTTCTATAACCAAGTGCCGGGACTGGCCAAGTTAATCGCTGATCTGCAGTCACAGGTCGTGAAAGTTCATCTCAATTATAACCCTTGGGATAAATGGACCAGCCGAGCACCTGGTAGCGATCAAGTAGAGCTAGCTAAAATCGTTGATTTATATGGCTTTGATGGAGTTTTCCTTGACACCATGAAGTCGGCTGACCCAGCATTCATGGCGCCTATTTTGGCTGTGAAACCTGATGTAATTGTGGGCGGTGAAGCTCGCGTGCAACAAGAGCGAATCTGTGATCATGTCATGTCTTGGGCGCAATGGTTTGGCGATAGTGAGATACCTGGCGTCATGCGCGCAAAATGGTTTGAACGTCGGCACATGTTGCATCAGACCCGTCGCTGGAATCGTTCGCACCGCGAAGAGATGCAGGTCGCTTGGCTCAATGGCGCTGGCATGTTGATCTGGGAAGCTGTCTTTGGCTCTTGGGTCGGTTGGAATGAACAACAACAGACTATGTGGCGCGAGATGGTGACGGTGCTGCGCGAACATCATGAACTTGTGACAACTGGGGATTGGCAACCGCTAACTCAGTTATCCGATGCGGCAGAGGCTGCTGGAATCTATGCCTCTAGATTTAGTAGCGATGGTAACTCGTTATTTACAATCGTAAATAAAAGCAACCAGGACTATCACGGTGAGATTGCTTTTGGTTTAGTTGGTACTGTGCCAGCACATGGCGTTGCTGCCATCTGGCAGACGCCGGTTGAAAGTGTGTTACTAGAATTTACCTATGCAGCTAAGTCAGCCGAATTTCCCAAGCACCAGAATATTCGCAAAGTCGAGTTAACTGGTGAGTCCAAAGAATTTGAATTTTCCTACCGAAACCGCGAGTGCAGCCTCTATACCGAAACTCATTTCATTGATACCTGGAAACCACTGCCGCCGAATTACCATCAAGTCTTTAACGATCGCATTACCGTGCCTGTTGAAACTGGCGTGCTTGATAAGTCTGAAGTCAGTAACGGCCAATACTTTGAATTCATCAAAGCAACTGGCTATCAACCTAAAGTAACAAACCGTTTCTTGGCGCATTGGGTAGCTGGCGCCCCAACTGCTGAACAATTAGAACAACCTGTCACTTATGTTGATCTGGCAGATGCCCAAGCCTTTGCCACTTGGCGAGGTGCGCGGATCCCCACAGAGTGGGAATGGCAGCTAAATAACGCTGAAATTGAGCGTAGAACTCCACTTTGCTGGAACTTAACCAATAGCGAGCAAAGCGATGGCCGCACTAGATTCTTGATCTTAAAAGGCGGCTCTGACTACAACGTGCGCAATGGGCAAGGCGCTAAATCAACTAGCGGTATCGCCGAATCTGACTGGTATGTCGATGGCGGTCAGCGCGATTCGAGTTGGGTGGAAAAACTTTTGTTAATGGGGCTAGGTATGTCTAGAAGTGAGAATATTTCGTTCCGCTGTATTTTTTAAAGTGCGAACTGCTTGAACCAATCAAGAGCTTGCGGGTTAGCTAACGCATCGCGGTTACGAACTTCGCGGCCATTGATTACATCACCGACTGCTAACTCAACTAACTTATTCGATTTAGTGCGAGGCAGTTCCGGGGCAGCGACAATTAAATCTGGCACATGTCGTGGGCTGGCTTGCACACGAAGCGCGGTCTTAAGTTCTTTCTCAAGCTCTGGTGTTAGTTCCGCACTGCTCTTTAGCGTTATGAAAAGAACTACTCGAGTATCACCTTCGAAATCTTGTGAAACTGCCATCGCTTCTTGCACTTGGGCAAAAGTTTCAACCACTCGATAAATTTCCGCGGTACCAATACGCACACCTTTGGAATTTAGCGTGGCATCACTTCGACCATAAATAACAAAGCCACCTGATTTAGTTTTAGCGGCAAAATCTCCATGGGTCCAAACCATGGCAAAACCTTCGTAATAAGCACTGCGATACTTGGCATTATCTTCATCGCCCCAGAACCCAATTGGTTTTGATGGGAAGGGCACGGTGCAAACTAGTTCGCCCTTTTCATCGGCAGCTGCCGACATGCCTTGTACGTCATAAACATCAGTAGCCATGCCAAGCACGGGGCCTTGTAGTTCGCCGCGATAAACGCCTTGGGTTGGTATGCCAGCTGCGAAGCAACCACAGATATCTGTGCCGCCAGACATCGAAGCTAAGTGCACATCTTTCTTCACATCTCGATAAACATAATCAAAGCTCTCTGGCGCTAGAACTGAACCGGTGGAACCGATCACCTTAAGGCTGCTTAAATCATGGGTTTGCATCGGCTTTAACTCAGCTTTTGCTGCTGAGTCGATGAACTTGGCAGATACGCCGAAGAAATCAAGCTTTTCGTTCTGGGCAATATCAAAGAGCCTTTGCGGGTTTGGATACATCGGTTGGCCATCAAATAGCACGATGGTCGCACCAGCACCCAGGCCAGTTGCTAACCAGTTCCACATCATCCAGCCACAGGTTGTATAGAAGAAAACTTTATCGCCAGGCTTAGTATCGAATTGATAGCGATGCTCAGCAACTGCCTTTAGATAAACACCCGCTGCGCTATGGATAATGCACTTTGGTTTACCGGTTGTGCCACTTGAGAAGAGCACGAAACCTGGGTGGTTAAAAGGCAGCCGGAGAAACTTAGGTTCAGCGCCTAGATATGGCTTGATCCAATTATCAAAAGTTGTGAACTCATTTTCTTGATCACTGATTAACACGGTCTTAACTAGCGTTGTTAGCGAAGCTGCAATCTCAGTTAACCGATCAATGCAATCAAATGATTTGCCGTTATATGAATAATTCTGAGCTGCTAGCAATACCTTTGGTTCAATTTGGCCAAAGCGATCAAGGACTGCATTTGGTGCAAAGTCCGGAGATGAAGTACTAACAACAGCGCCAATACTTAAAGCGCCAAGGGCGTAGATGATTACTTCGGCATAGTTTGGCGTCCAGGCAACAACGCGATCGCCAGCTACAACACCAAGATCAGTAAGGGCTGCGGCAACGGCTGCTGATTTAGTGCGAAGTTCGCCCCAAGTTAGCTCGCTGCGATTGCCGGCTTCATCGATGGCAATGATTGCAACTACATTTTCTTTGCCTTGTGCCAAGATATTTTCGGCAATATTTAGTGAGCTTTCCGGAAAAAATTTAGCATCAATAAAATTCTTGCCAGGGGAGTAGTTTACGCTGCCTTTATCACCAATAATTTCTAAGTGATCCCAGACCAGTGACCAGAAGTCGCCAGGTTGGCTGATGCTCCATTTATGCAGGTCGGCATATGAGTCAAGGTTTAAGCCTGTTTTAGCAACGGCGGCGCTGGTAAGTGAAGTTAGAGCGCTATTGGCAATAGCTGATTCGCTAGGTTGCCAAAGAAGCTCGTTGCTCAATTACTTGCCTTTATTTAAGTACTTAAAACGTGCTCGGTAGTAAGCACCTGAAATACCACCAGGTGCGAACATCACAATCAAGATAAAGATCATGCCTAAAGTAAATGCTGGCTCAGATAGTGGGCCACTTATGAAACTTGGCAAAGAATCAAAAGCAGAACCTTCGCTAAGAACGTTTAAGCGAGTGCTTAGAACTGAATAAACGATGCCACCGAGGACTGCGCCCCAACGGGTAACTGGGCCGCCCAGAATAACCATTAACAAAAGCGCAATGGTGGTACCTGCATCTGCATAGCGAGGCGAACCAGAACCACTAACAATTAACATCGCATCGCCAATTAGCGCAGCCATAGCAGCTGATAGCACGAAAGAAAGAAGCTTAAAGCGATTTGGATTTAAGCCAAGGACAGAGACTCGTTGCTCGTTATCGCGAAGGGCGGCAAACACTCGACCAGCTGAGCTTTCAGTAATCCACCAAGCCGCAAAGTAGATGAATACCAAAATACCAAGGGCAAGAAGATAAAGATATTTAGTGTTTACAACACCAATAAAGAAATCGGGCACTCGTTCAGCATTAATAGGTAGACCATCATCACCATTTGTAAAGCCACCGAAATCTCGGCTAATGAAAACGTGTCCGGCTTGGCCAAATGCCAAAGTAACCATGGCAAATGTAATTCCAGTGGTGCGCAAAGACGCAGCACCAGTTAATGCGGCCAAAATCGCAGTGAAAATAATTGAGCAAAGAGCGGCTAGGTATAAGTTGACATTAAAGTCGTTGACCAAAATAGCAGTGACATAAATACCACTAGCGAAATAGAGGGCATGGCCGAATGAAAGCAAGCCAGTGAAACCAAAAAGTAAGTCATAAGTTAGCGCGAGGGCGCCATAGAGGAAAGCAACGGCCATGGTCTGTTGTAAGCCAGCTTTAGAAAGTGGGTTATCGCCGGCAAATGGCAAGATTGCGAAAATTACAGTCATTGCAATTAGCAACGGGCGGGAATATTTCCAACGTAACATAATTAGTGGTTAACCTTTCCGAGCAATCCTGAAGGTTTAGTAAGAAGGACTGCGGCCAAGATGATGACAACTACAAAGTCGCCTAAACCAGTTAGATAGTAATTTGCGAATTGGTTGGTAACGCCGATTAACATGGCAGCGATTGCACTACCGCTAATTGAGCCCATGCCGCCAACTACAACCACGATAAAGCCGTAAATTAGCCAAGATCCGCCCATCTGCGGGGATACCCCGTAGGAAAACACTGAGATGAGCACGCCACCAACACCGGCGGCAAAACCACCAATAAAGAAGACAGTGCTAAATGCCAATCGCACATTAATACCAAGGGCCGAAACCATTGATCTGTTCTCAACACCTGCGCGAATAATTAAGCCGATGCGGGTGAATTTCAAAATGCTAAGCATTGCAATTAGCAAGATTGTTGCGACTCCGATGTAGACGAATCTATCGATTGGAATGATCGCTTCGCCAATAGTTACCGCTTTCATAAACCAAAGCGGAGTCGGGAATAAGCGGGCATCGCTGCCGAACCAGCCAGCTAGAAGTGCGGTAACAACTAATCCCACACCCACGGTCACCAGGGCTTGGTCGATGTGGCGGTTATATAAGCGGTTAATTACTAGTTGTTCCATAAGCAGTGCAAATAAACCAGCTGCAATGCCACCTGCAATCATCGCTGCAATAAATGTCCAAGTAGTTGGATTTGGAAACACCTTGGTGGAAATCCATAAACCAGTAAAGGCTCCGATAGTTAAAAACGAGCCGTGGGCGAAGTTAAGAACACCCATTAGGCCATAAATAAGTGAAAGGCCTGAAGCAACCAAGAAATAAAGCGCACCGAGACCAACGCCAGTAATTAGGATAAGTAGGAAAGTACTCATTTACTTATGACCCCCACTTACGCCCAGCATTGATTTAACGAATGCCTCATCTTGTAAATTCTCTGGCCCACCTTCGAAAACAACTTTGCCTTGATCCATCACAATGATGTTTTGGGCAATGGCTTTAACTAGGGCCAGATTCTGCTCAACAATTAACATGGTCGAATGATCCGCAACATGAGCAAGTGCGTTAGCAACTTCAGTTACTAGCTTCGGAGCTAAACCTTTAGTTGGCTCATCGATTACCAAAATTTTGTTTTGATTTAGTAGCGCTCGTGCGATTGCCACCATTTGCTGCTGGCCACCTGAGAGAGTGCCGGCCCGTTGGCTGGTACGAGTAAGTAGTTCAGGAAATAGCGAGTAAACAAGGTCGTAATTTGGTTCGGCATCGCGTTCGGCCAAGGAAAGATTCTCTTTGACAGTTAAGCTGGCAAAAATCTCGCGGTCTTCAGGAACATAGCCCAAGCCCATCTGCACGATCTTGTGGGTTGGCATCGCAACGATTTCAGTGCCGCCAAATTTGATGCTGCCAGTGCCTGGGTTTAAGCCCATGATGGCCTTTAGCGTGGTGGACTTACCAACACCGTTACGGCCCAAAAGCGCAGTTACTTTGTTCTCGGGCACAAAGAAATTAACACCTTGCAAGATATGTGAACCATTGATGGTTACATGTAGATCTTTAACTTCTAGCGAACTCATAGTTCGGCCCCTAAGTACGCGCTTTGCACAGTTGGATTATCCATAACATTTTGTGGGGTATCGATAGTGAGCAATTCACCGTAGTTAAGAACAGCAATGCGATCTGCCAGCCCCAAGATAACTTCCATATGGTGCTCAACAATCAGCACAGTCTTCTTATGCACGGTTGCTAGTGAGCGAATGATTTCGACCAGCGCCGGAATGTTCTCAACGCTCATGCCAGCCATTGGCTCATCAAGTAGTACAACATCTGACTTCGATGCTAAGACAATCGCAATTTCTAGCCGGCGCTTATCACCATGTGAGAGCGAGCCAGCAAATAGGGCGCCTTTATTTAGTAGGCCAACTTGCTCTAGGCAAGCAGATGCTCGGTAGAGAACTTCTTTGTATTTATCAGCACCTCTAGTCAGATTCATTGAGGAACCATCAGCGACCTGGGCAGCGATGCGCACATTTTCTAGCAAAGTTAAGAAAGGAAAAATACTTGAAGTTTGGAAGGTGCGAGCGATACCAGCTTGTGCTCGTTGATGTGGCTTTAAGTTGGTAATCTCTTTTTCACCTAAGTGAATAGTTCCGGTTGTTGCCTCACGTAAACCAGAGAGCAGATTAAAGAGCGAAGTTTTGCCAGCACCATTTGGACCAATGATGCCCAAAGTCTCATTTTGCTTAACTGAGAGAGTGATGCCTTCAAGAATCTTCGCGCCACCAATTGTTAGGCCAAGATTATTGACGGTTAAGGCTGAATTCATTTGGCTAATCTACCTGCTCTCAATTTATTTATCTAATTACTTGAGCGTAAATTCTTCGAAAAAGATCTGAAAAATGAAACTGGCCCCACACCGAAATGTGGGGCCAGTTTCTATTCTATTTAACTAGATCAGACTGTTACGTTGTAAAGAGTGCTTACTAGAGATGGCACATAGCGACCATTAACTTTAGTTAGCTTTACCAGGAACATTGACTGAATCAAGGTGTGGTTTAACTTGTTAACCTTATTTAAACCAGTTAGACCAACAAAGTTAAATGATTCAAGAGTTGAAATCATCTTGTCTACATTTAGGTCTGCATTGCCCTTAACCGCTTCAATAATCATCTGTGCGGCGTTAACACCGGTAGATGTGAATAGGTCTTGAGTCTTGCCAGCCTTTGCATAGTCAATTGCAAGCTGAGTTGCTGCCTTGCCCTTTACAACACCTGGGAAGTAGCTATTTGTCAGGATTGCGTTAGCACCTTCAAATAGTGAACCGTAGATGTCGTATGAAGCTACGCCAGCAAGACCAGTAATTGGACGAGCTGTTGCGTATGCCTTTTGCTGAGCTAATGCGGTGAACATTGCACCTGAAGTTGCTGCATTTGACCAAGCGATGAAGATGTAATCGCCCTTTACGTCAGCTGCCTTCTTAGCAAATGGGGTGAAGTCAACAGTTGTTGTTGGAACTTTGATTTCTTCAAATAGTGCACCCTTTGAAGCAAGGTATGCCTTAGCTGCATAGATGTTGCCTAGACCGAATGGGTTATCTTCAACGAAGAGAATAACTTTCTTGCCCTTAATTGGCTTAATCTTTGCTAGCGGTGCGAAATCTTGTAGTGATGTATTACCTGAACGGAATACATACTTGTTAGCTGCTGAAGTAACAGCATCATTCTTTGCTGGGCCAGAGATGTATAGAACCTTGTTCTGTGCAGCTAGTGGCGCAAGTGTTAAGGCAACGCCTGATGAAGCTGAACCAACAATAATGTTTGTGCCGTTTCCGACCATTTCTTTAAATGAGGCAGTTGCTGATGCAGGATCTGCGCCATCATCTTTCTTAGTAATTACAAATTTACGACCATCGACAGCGTTCTTGCCGTTGGTGTAGTACTTAAGACCCCACTCGAGGCCATCGATATAAGCGTCGCCGTATGACTTAAGCGGACCTGATGTCGAGGTGATAACACCAATCTTGATTTCAGTAGCGGCATTAGCTGGCGCCGATACTGGTGAAACTAGTGCGATTGCAAGAGCAGCAACTAGTGCGGTCTTGATCGAAGTCTTCTTAAACATTTAATCTCCTTTAGAAATTAATAGCTGATCGATTGGCGATCCGCATACACAATAGTTTAGGCGTAAAAGTGTGATTTACCGAATTTACGCAGGCCCTAGAAGAATTACGTTTCGTTATCTATAGTTAACTTATGAGCAATGAGCGATATCTTCCAAGCAAGAAATATGCAGTTCCGGTAAAGGGCGGCGAGTTAGCTCTATATCGTTTTGGTAACAATTCACCTTCTGTTAACCATTTGCCAGTGCTGCTTATTCATGGTGTTACATCTTCTAATAGAGCATTCCAATTGTTCGCAAGATCACTTGTTGAACGCGGTTTTGTGCCATATGCCGTAGACCTGAGAGGTCGCGGAGAATCAAATACTTTGCCGGGTCCATTTGGCATGAAAAACCATGCTCGCGATATGGCAGATGTAATTAAATTTATTGGTGTTGAAAGTATCGATGTGATTGGGCATTCAATGGGAGCTTTTGTGGCCGTTGCGTTGCAAGGCACTGAACCAAAATTAGTTAAGAAATTAACTCTGGTTGATGGGGGAATCCCGCTGCCACTGCCACCTGGCATGAGTGTGGCCCAAGTAATGCCATACGTTCTTGGACCAGCTATGGCGCGATTGGCGATGACCTTTGAATCTGTCGATGCATATCGTGACTACTGGAAACCACAAGCCGCATTTGTTAAAGGTTGGTCTGCGGTCCTCGATGAGTATGTGGAATATGACTTGCAAGGCACAGTGCCAAACTTAAAGGCGCGCACTAATCCCAAAGCGGTTGAAGAAGATAGTGAAGATTTATTTGTAAGTAAGTTAATTGAAAAGACACTCGAGAAGTTACCGGAAGATGTGCTTTTCATTCGGGCAGTACGCGGCCTACAGAATGAAGAAGGCGGTTTGTATCCGGAACCCATCTTGGCAGCCGTGCTACCTAAGTATCCAAAGTTAAAGGTCCACACCATTGCCGATACCAATCATTACGAAATATTGTTGGCTGAAGTTGGCGCCGAAGCAGTTGCAGAATTAATTTACGGAGGCAAGTAAATGGGTAACTCATTAGCTGGCAAGCGCGCATTTGTAACTGGTTCTTTTCAGGGAATCGGCTTAGGCATTGCTACCTCACTGGCAAGTGAAGGTGCTGCCATTGTTCTGCACGGCTTAGCTGATGCCGAAACTATTGCTAAAGCAGAATCTGTGGTTCTGGCAGCCGGTGCGAGCAAAGTAGAAAGCCATGTTTCAGATCTGCGCGATAGCGATGCCACTGAAGCGCTGATTACGAAAATTCTTAGCGGTGGAGCAGTAGATATTTTGGTCAATAACGCAGGCATTCAGCACACTGCAACGATTGTGGAAATGCCGCGCAGTAAGTGGAATGACATCATCGCAATTAATCTTTCCTCCTTCTTTGACACTATGCGTTTGCTATTGCCCGAGATGGCAAAGCGTGGCTCTGGTCGCGTTATCAACATTGCATCCGTGCACGGCTTAGTGGCATCTGCTGCTAAAGCACCTTATGTGGCTGCTAAACATGGCGTTGTTGGTTTAACAAAAGTTGCCGCCTTGGAATATGCCAACGTGGGCGATCGTAATTCTGGTGGTTTAACTATTAACGCAATCTGTCCAGGTTGGGTGGAAACCGCACTTATTGAGCCACAAATTCAAGCTCGAGTTGATCAGCACAGCGGTGATCGAGCTGTAGGTATCGCTGACTTACTTAGTGAAAAGCAACCCAGTCAACGCATGTCAACACCTAGTGACATTGGTGCACGTGCGCTTTGGCTATGTAATCCAGCAGCTCACAATATAACTGGCGCAGCGATTCCAGTTGATGGTGGTTGGACTGCGCAGTAAAGCAAAGTAGTTAAGGTTGGCCCTGTGAGCAGCGCCTTATCTACCCAAACCCGTAAAGCCTTAGAGGCCGCCGTTGCGGCAATCGGTGGGCAAACTCGTGAAGGTCAGATCGAGATGGCCGAAGCTGTGGCTAACGCGCTTAGCGATCAGCATCATTTAATGGTGCAAGCAGGTACTGGTACTGGAAAGTCCCTTGCTTACCTAGTACCCGCACTTGTTCATGGTCGAAAAGTTTTAGTTGCAACAGCCACCCTTGCCCTGCAACGACAGTTAGTTGAACGCGATCTACCAGCAGTTGTGCCCGCACTTGAAAAAGTGCTTGGTCGCGATATTACTTATGCCGTATAT
>JAPLAW010000003.1 GCA_026393075.1 Actinomycetota bacterium
GAATCTGGCACGCATGTGATTGCAACGATGGCTAGCCAGAAGGAGATTGTTTCTGGGCAAGCCGATATGGGTGGAACAATGCGTCTTGGTTTGTATCAAGCCGAGTTAACACCTGGCTCGATTGTCGCAACAGTTTACGGAGCAACTTCGATTTCAGAGCGTCACCGCCATCGTTACGAAGTTAATAACAAGTACAGAGATCAAATTTCGAGTGCTGGCCTAGTTTTCTCAGGAATCTACGAGGAAGAGAACCTCGTGGAGTTTGTTGAATTGCCTAAAGAGGTACATCCTTATTACGTGGGAACACAAGCGCATCCAGAACTCCGCTCTCGTCCTACAAAAGCTCATCCGCTATTCACCGGCTTGGTGGCAGCGGCAATTGCTGGAAAGAAATAGTTTCCAATTAAGGATTAGCCATGCAGGTTGGCGTACCTAAAGAGATAAAAGTCCACGAGTCCCGAGTCGCAATTACCCCCGATGGAGTTAGCGAACTAGTTCGCGCGGGTCACGATGTTTACATTGAAACTGGTGCTGGTTTAGGTTCAGCGATTACCGATGCTGACTTCACTGCCCATGGTGCAAAAATTTTGGGAACAGCTGATGAAGTATGGAGCGCAGCAGAACTAATTTTGAAGGTTAAGGAACCAATTGAAATTGAATACCCACGAATCAAATCTCACCACACCCTTTTTACTTATTTGCACTTAGCGGCATCAAAGCCGTGCACCGATGCACTAGTCACTAGTGGTTGCGCAGCGATTGCCTATGAAACCGTTGAGAAAGATGGCCAGTTGCCTCTGCTTGCACCAATGAGTGAAGTTGCCGGGCGAATGGCGACTCAGGTTGGTGCCTGCTCATTACAGAAACCAAACGGTGGCCGCGGAGTTTTATTGGCCGGCGTTCCGGGAGTTGCACCAGGCAAAGTTGTTGTAATCGGCGGGGGAGTTGCCGGGCTTAACGCCGCCGTTATCGCCATGGGAATGGGTGCGGACGTAACGGTGCTTGATCGTTCGATTCCGCGAATGCAGGAAATCGATTCACTTTATAGTGGGCGGATCAAAACTTTATTCTCAGCGCATGCCTCGATTGAACGCGAAGTATTACAAGCCGACTTAGTTATCGGTGCTGTCCTAGTTCACGGCGCAAAAGCTCCTAAGTTAGTGAGCAACGAACTGGTCTCGCGCATGAAACATGGCTCGGTCTTAGTTGACATCGCAATTGATCAAGGCGGATGCTTTGAAGATTCAAAGCCAACTACTCACGCGGAGCCAACCTTTAAAGTGCATAACTCAACTTTCTATTGTGTCGCAAACATGCCGGGTGCGGTTCCAGTTGCTTCTACCTATGCCTTAACGAATGCGACGATGCCTTACACACTAGCTCTCGCCAATCTTGGTTGGGAAAGTGCAACTGCTAAGGATCCAGCGTTAGCTAAAGGTTTAAATATCAGCGCGGGAAAAGTTCGTTATCAAGCCGTAGCACAGGCGCATGCTTATGAGTTTTCGCCAATCGGTTAATAGCTTCCTCGATCACTTAAGGATCGAGCGAGGACTAGCGGCAAATTCAATTGCTGCTTACGAACGCGATCTGCGAAAATTGATCGAATACTTTGATGCACAATCCGTGGATACAAGTGCGGTTAGCAGTACGGATATCACCGCATTTGAAAGTTCTTTGAAAGCTAATGATTTAGCACCGGCCAGCATCAACCGAATAATGAGTGCGGTACGTACGTTCTATAAATATCAAAATCGGGAACACGGAATTGTGGACCCTACGACTGAAATTTTGCACAACAAATCTGCTCGACGTTTGCCTAAAGCGCTTACTGTTTCTGAGGTTACTTCCCTAATCGATGCCGGACTAAGAGAAGGCGATGTAATTTCATTACGCGATCACGCGATGTTAGAACTTCTTTATAGCTCCGGGGCTCGAGTAAGTGAAGTGATAGGCATCAATTTAAGTGATTTCGCAAAATCAAACTTGAACGGCGATGAAATTA
>JAPLAW010000064.1 GCA_026393075.1 Actinomycetota bacterium
TGGTTCAAGCAGCGGCCAATACAGTGGGAATAGCCCCCAAAGTACGTAGGCCGAAACTCCGAAAATCAGGCCAGTTTTAGTACTTTTCAATTAGCGGAAATTCGTAAATTGAACTGCAAATTCAAAGCCACCATTTTTAACAAGTTCCATGGTTTCTTGCAGATCATCACGACTCTTTGAAGTGGCACGCAATTCATCGCCTTGAATCTGAGTCTTAACTGACTTAGGACCTTCATCGCGAATTAACTTAGCAATCTTCTTAGCATTTTCAGTTGTAATGCCTTCTTTAAGCGGGCAAGCTATCTTGTAGATCTTGCCGCTAAGTTGTGGGGGAGCTGGATCTAAATGCTTTAGCGATACGCCGCGCTTTACCATCTTGTCTTTAACCACATCTAGAACAGCTTTAGCGCGCTCTTCGGTATCGGCTTCGATTGAGATTTTCTCGCCCTCAAGTTCGATCTTTGAACCAGTGTTCTTAAAGTCAAAGCGGGTATCGATCTCGCGGATCGCCTGATTAATGGCGTTATCGAGTTCCATGCGGTCGATCTTTGAGGTAATGTCGAAACTTGCATCAGCCATTGTTATGAGACCTTTCAAAGCGGTTTTCAGGCGGTAATTGAGCCTACTTGCCTAAGGTATCCTTTCCCCTCGTAGTATCCATAATTTGCCGCAGTACTTGTTCGACCTTGGCGGGTTGCCCGAGCGGCCAATGGGAGGGGACTGTAAATCCCCCGGCTCTGCCTTCGAAGGTTCAAATCCTTCACCCGCCACCATATTTACAGCTCAGCGCCCACTTATAGCCGTCTATGACAGTGCTAGAAACTGTCAATCTAGACAGGGCAGTAAGCGATTCTTTCTAAATTCTAGAAATCAGTTTCGGCTTGAAAATCAGATTAGCTTGTTCAGACTTTTTCGAGCTGTTAACTTTTGCAACAGTGTTTCCACTCTCGCCCATAAGAACTACCAGCGCATGGGCTGCAATTTCTGGAATATTCTGATCAAGTGAAGTGAAGTTAAAGACTTTTGAGGTTGGGCTATTGTCGAAACCGGAGATTGGAATCGATTTTTTAAGTCCTCGGTATTCTAGTTGTGCACCTAATGCCAAAGTATCGCTTGCGCATACAAGCGCATCCAACTCTGGAAATTTAGCAATTAGTTTTCTAGCAGAATCGCGAGCGCTTGAAATTGACTCACCACCTAGTTCAAAGAAATTAGTGCTAATTTTCTTGCTCTTGAGGTTTAAAAGTTCTAATAAAGACTTAGACCATCCTAAGAAACGATCATCACCTACGCTCCGGGGATTGGTTGGTTGGACTGAGAAAGTTTTCCATCCGATGAAGCCAATATTTCGGTGGCCAAGATCCCAGAATAATTTAGTGGCATCGGCCGTGCCACTAGCACCGTCAATGTCAATCCAAGGATAAGAACTTGCGAATTCGTCAGAGCTTGCCCAAGGCCGGCCAAAGCTTAAGAAAGGAACATTTGATTGAATGAGATATTTTAATCTTGGGTCATCTTCAACTGTTGACGTCAATAAAAAGCCATCAACATCTCTTGAGTCGACTAGCTTTTTAAGTTTTTTCACTTCATCTTCGTCTGGATCACAGGTATAAGTTATGACTTTTACATCTCTAACTTCGGCAGCCTTTACGACTTCATACACAAACTCATCTTGGATGTAACCGGTATACAGGCCTTCGGAGCTAGAACCTGCAGAAGCATTTGAATCAACTCTGACTGCAATGGACGCTGATTTTTTAGAGCGTAGTCTTCGGGCTGAGAGATTTGGGGTGTAGTTAAGCTTATTTATTGCTTGCATAACCCGTTCGGTTGTTTCTGGTTTAACTCGCTCGGGAAAATTAAGAACATTTGAAACTGTCTGCAGGGAAACTCCTGCTTCTTTAGCAACTGAAATGATTGAGGACGCAGGCTTGTTATCTCTCATATCGACGAACCCAAATCAACATTGCCTGACATGAATGTTATTTTACCTGCTCTGTTAACCAAGAATAAGCAGCTACGGTCCAGCCTTGAATAATTTGTGGTGGTTGGGCGACACGATTAAATCGCTCAGCATTTCTAGCGGCATCAATTGACTTCACATCGTGAATATATCGGTTTATCAAATCACTAGCTGGCCAGTCACCTCTAAAGAATTCTGGATATCCGCCTGATGATTCGATCGCAACCTGGGTCTTTCTTTGAATCAGCACAGACTCATTATCAAATCCTTGTTTGAGTAATCCTCGGGCCACTAGAACACCATCAAATGGCCACGCTGAGCCTGTGTGATAGCCACCAGGACGGTATGAGAGATGATTATTGGAAAGTGTACGCAAGCCACTCTCGCCCAGCAAAGTTGAGTCTGTTACGGCAGTAGCGATAGCTTGACGATACTTTGTGAACTCTTGACCAGAAATAATCTTCGAATCTAGTAAACGTCCTTGATTGCTAGCGATTGATTTCATCTGAATAGATTTGCCAGATCCATCTCGCTCCAGCGCTAAAGCGAAGTTATCTCCTAGCCAGAATTTTTCAATCAACGAGATTTGAAGCGACCTAGCAACTCTCTCTAATTCGGCAACTGGTAACGGCCAATTTGGGTTGGGACGAATACCTTGAATGAATATTGCAGAAAGAAGAGCATCGTAAGCTTCGCCTACAGTCTCAACCGATGCAGTTGAATCTCCGCGGGCCAAAGTTCCATCTAAGTGCATGTAGGAATCGCCAGAATCTTTCCAAACTTGATTCTCAATACCTCGCGGATTAGCACGATTAGATTCGATAAGCCCTGATTGGCTACCTAGTCGATTCAAGATCCATTCTGTTGCTGCCAGAGAGCGCTGCCACAGTGATATTCCGAAAACCTCAATATCTAGGATCTCTGGCCTAACTAGTGCCTCAGCATGCAGAAGTCGCATCCAAATGAGAGTTGCATCAATTGAACCGTAGTATGGAAATTTCCAGCCACCTTGCTCAGTCAATTTAATGGCAACAGGATCATCGCTATCACGAACTTCATGAGGGATTCGGCCAGGCTCTTCTTCGCTAATTGGATCGAATACTTTTCCTTGGAATGAAGCTAATGCGCAAAGGACATTTAGGCGAAGATCTGGTCGTGCACCATGCAGTAGATCAGAAATCAGTAAAGAATCTCGGCCGAATAAACACTTGTACAAGTTCTGTTCTGGAATACCTTGATGTTCAAGCAGGGGAATAGCTGCGAATGGCACTTGGTAGCCATTTGCAGTACCAATAATCATTTCTATTGCCTCAGCCAATAGAGGTCGGTTCGCTGGGTTGAGTGCCGGATCTCCGTCTTCGAGAATAATAGAAAAATTAGTTGTTTCTTCTCCTGTTTTTAATGATTTCATATCTTAACTATCTCCACTAATTTTATCAAAAAACTCATAACCGGTGATAGCTATAATTCCTTGCGCCAAAGTCAATCCAACAAAACAAAAAACAAAAATTAATGGCGAAAGTGCAAAGAGAATGCATATCGCCGCCAAGCTTTGAATCTTATTCTGCTTTAAGTAGGTAAAGAAATAGGCAGTAACAAAACGATCTTTACCTTCATTTACACTTAGAATGCAAATGGTATTGAAAATGATCATCTCAATCATCCAAAAAAGAAATAAGGTAAGAGATATGCTGCGATAAACCAAATCTAGTTGCATAGAATCGCTTTGATTTTGGGTCAAATTGTTGAGAGAAATACAGAAAAGCAATCCAGTAAAGAAATTAAGGAGTAAAGCTTTCTTGAAAACCGAGTTCGTAAAGTAACTTTGTATTCGTCTCTTCTTACTTGGTTTCTGGGCTATGTGTGCGGCCAGCAAGGAAGTTAGCGAACCCAGGGCGACTGCGATGCTTTGGAAGTAAAGATTGTTGGTTTGAATCAAAAAGATTAGGCAAATACTCCAGAAGAAAGCCGCTGGAATCGATTTAACATTGAGATTCCAAGTATGAAGTAACACCCTGCGGATCAAGTTGTTTTCTGATCGTTCCCTCATCAATGTGATCATCCTTTAACCGATGAAGAAAGCTGAACGTTGATTATGTATCTTTGCCCGAATGTGTATAGAGCAAGAATTGGGATTGTAGAGAGCACCACCAAAGCCATAATTGGCGGCCAATCCGTTGAGAACTGACCTTTGAATTGCAAAATTCCAAATGGCAAAGTCCAGTGATTGGGGCTTTGCAGCACAATTGAGGGCCAGAATAAATCGTTCCAAGTTCCCTGGAAAGTCATAATTGCAATTGTGGCAAGAACTGGTGCTGCGTTAGGCAACATAATTTTCGAAAACAGTTGGAATGGCCCAGCCCCATCTATTTTTGCTGCATCCTCTAATTCCCTTGGAATTGTAAGGAAGTACTGCCGCATAAGAAAAACATCAGCTGCGCTAATGGCTTTTACCAAGAAGATTGCTAAATAATTAGTTGGTCCAGTGTTAATGAGTTCCATTTTCACCAGCAATTGATACATGGGCACTAGCCGCAATTGATCTGGAACCATCATGCAGCCTAAAACAACAAAGAAGAGGGCATCTCGCCCGGGAAAGCGAAGCCGTGCAAAGGCGTATCCTGCGAGCGCAGCGAAAATTAAGTGCAAGACAACTACTACGCAAGCGATAAAGAGAGAATTAGCAAAGAGAGTTTGGAAGTTAGGTTGAATTTTTCCAAATACCGTGGCGTAAGCCTTTACTGTCGGATTTTCTGGAATCAGATTGCTTTGATACACCTCATCTGAAGGCTTTATAGATGTGCTGACTGACCAAATGAATGGAACCACGGTTATTACTGAATAGAAGATAAGCATTGAGTAGAACATGTATTTCCTGACTTTTGTCATTAGTTCTCACCTCGCCAAGCCGAAGAACCAAAGATGAACTTCTGCAGGATAGTTAAGCTAAAAATAATGACAAAAAGGATTACGCCAATTGCGCTCGCATACCCGAATTCAAACTTTCTAAAGCAAGCGTTATATATGTACAAAACCATTGTCATCAATGAGTAATCCGGGCTGCCATCTGCACCACCTGCGAGAATGGCCTGATCGTAAAGCTGAAGCGCACCGATCATTCCTGTTGTGACAACGAAGAAGTGAGCTGGTTTTAGTAGTGGCATAGTTATATACCAAAACACCTGTCGTCGTGATGCACCGTCTGTAATTGCAGCTTCGCGATATTGCGAGTCAACGGTTTGTAGATTGGCCAGATAGAAGAGCATCATGGTTCCACTAGTAGTCCAAGCGTTAAGTCCAATAATTGAATAAAGCGCTGTTCGTGAGTCAGATAACCAGGCACCTTGATTAAATAGATTGCTTACATCTACTCCAAAAAACTTAAGCATTCCATTAAACACTCCATCGGGAGCCATTAGGAATATAAATAGAGTGGTTATTGCGGCACTACTTGCAATAGATGGGAAGTAAAAAGCAGATCTAAAAAACTTACTTCCTTTGATCTTAGAATTTACGAGAAGAGCGAGAAAAAGTCCTAGTGCGCTTTGAATAGGTACAACCAAGAGTGCGTACTTGAGCGAATTTCTTATTGCTTTGAGGAAAATTGGGTCCGAAAGAGCTCGCCGATAATTATCGAGACCAACGTTCTCGGTAGGGCCTATCAGCCCCCAGTCATAAGTTGATATGTAGATTGCATAGAAAAAGATGCCAACACTTAGGAAAAGAAATAAAGCCATCGGAATTGAGATAAAACCATAGCCAACCAAAATTTCTGATTTCTTACGACTTAGACGGTAAGAATGTTTTTTCGAAGACTGCATGGATTCACCTCCTTAAGTAATAATTTGTAAACACTTCTATAAATAGAGTAAGAGTTGGCCTGAATAGTAAGTTACAGGCCAACTCTTAATGCCGTTTTCATCAATTTAAAGCATTGAGTCAGAGAATTAGGGGTAAGTGACTTCAAACCACTTACCCCTAATTATTAACTGTCCCTGATTAGCCCTTAGGCCAAGCTGCCTCTGCGGCCGCAATAATTGCGGCAGCTGCCTTCTTAGCGTTGAAGTTCTTGTCTTGGATCTGCTTCTTTGCTTCGTTGTTGAAGGCTCCAACTACATCGCCCCAGCCCTTAAAGGCAGGAGTTGTAATTGTTGTTGCAAGCTTTGCAACAACACCATTTACTTCGTATCCGAGTGGAATTGACACATCGGAACGTGAAGGAATAGCTACACCGTATGAAGTCCATACAGTCATGCCACGGGCACCTGTCATGTATTCAATAAATGTCCAGGCTTCCTTTGGATTTGGTGAATCTTTTCCAATTGCATAAGCAGCAGTGAATGCAAGTGATCCAGCTTGCTTAGCTTTAGGTAGTGGACCCTTAATCATTGCATCGTAAACATCTGGGAATGAATCTTTTAGGTATGGATCAAGCCATGCGCCTTCCATTGTGTAAGCACACTTTGCTTTACCGAAAGCTTCGCCTGCCCAGCCAGCTGAAAGTTGTGCTGGAGTCTTGAAAGCACCACTCTTGTAATTACTCATTGCCCACTCAAGACCAGCCTTTGACGTAGCTGAAGAAAGCAATGACTTGTTTGTAGAAGATGCTAATCCGCCACCAAAAGCAACAAAATATGCACCTAGGCGATTGATATCAGCATCAACACACATTGGCGTAATATTTTGAGCCATAAGTTTCTTGGCGTGGGCAGCAAACTCTGCTGTTGTCTTTGGCAGAGTCTTGATTCCGGCAGCTGCCATCAGAGTCGTATTTCCCTCTAGAACTAGTGGGTTAGCATCCTTAGGAAGACCAAATAGCTTTGTGCCACTTTGGAAAGGCTTTAGATAGCTCGCATTGAATTTAGTTAGATTGAATTTGGCCGCTGTGATTGCAGGCATTAAATCAAGAAGAACTCCTTGAGCTGCCCAATCTTGCGCTATGCCTGCATCTAAGTAGAAAACATCATTAGGTGTCTTTGAAGCAAAACGGGCTGCCATTTGTGCACCGTGGTCGTTATCTACAATTAAATTTACTTTAATGGTTGGATTTCGAGATTCGAAAGTTGCAACGGCATCTTTTAGGGCCGAAGTTTCAGATGGTGATGATCCCCAAGTTGAAACGGAGATAGTTGTTACCGCATCAGCAGCTACTGAAGATGGGGCAACTGAGATAGCCAAAGCAAGTGCCAGAAGCCCTGCTCCGATTGAGATTTTTTTCATTTTTCTCCTTAGTTAACCGTTATTTGAACGTTCAAATAGTATGGATGGTGGAAACCCAATGCAAGAGAAATTGGCTATTTTTCGATAACAAAATAGTGACGTTTTGGCAGCCTTTTTCTGCAACAGGTTAGATATCTGTTGCAGATGGCAAGGTCAGGAGGCGAGGGGGTAAATCCGCTTACCAGCCAATGCTCAGATTCTGAACTTTACTTAGCAGAACCCGATTTACGAGCTGCGCGAGACAGGAATAGCGCAAATACCAGCGCTAAAACAATTCCAGTATTTACGCCCATTTCGATCAGGGCGCGATTGAAATACTCGGTGGTTTTCTCTTTCTCCATTGTCAGAGATGCGCCAACTGTCAGGATGTGCCGAACCGCAGCAATAACACCGATAATCAAGAAGTTATCTAGTTGGAAAATTCCATCAGTAAAACGCACGATAACGGTGCGCATGATCTCGAGAATGATGACTACAAAGAGAATGTCATTAATGCCCTGAATCATTCCTACTGGGAAAAATGGTCGAGTCTCAATTAAACGCTGCAGGCTATAGCCAGCAGCTAGGACTGAGATAACGAATAGGACTATGCCAAGAAAACCATGAAGCAGGTCTTCCAGCTTGTCGATAAAGGTGACAGGTATCAGCGACTCATCATTTGTGAGCAAACCTTTAACTGACTTGTATTTCATTTCCCCACCCCTTTTCGCATTAATTAAGGGTAAACGCATGCCGAGAGTCTCGCAACAGATAAGCACGCTGAGTAGGCTGACTAAATGAAGTCACAAGCCACCCAAGATATCCAAAAACGGACAATCAAAGTCCTGGCGACTACTCAGATCCTTAGTGGGGTGGGCGTTGCGGGCACAGTGGCAGCTGGATCCTTATTGGTTTCTTCGATTTCAAATTCGGAAACTTTGGCTGGTCTTGCTGGTGCCACTGCTGTACTTGGTGCTGCTGCGATGGCGATTCCACTTTCTAGATTAACCCAACGTGGTGGCCGTCGATTAGGACTTTCAGTTGGCTACACAGTTGGCTTGATAGGGGCCGCTTTTGCGATCTTTGGTGGCTCGCAACGAATTTTAATCGCAATGCTCTTTGGAACTTTTCTGGTTGGAGCTGCTTCAGCATCTGGTTACCAAGCCCGGTTTGCTGCAACTGATTTAGCAGATGACTCAAATAGATCTCGCCAACTGTCCTACGTTGTTTGGGGTTCGACAGTTGGCGCAGTGACTGGGCCAAATTTAATGGGGCCATCAGGTGCCCTCGCTGAATCTCTTGGGCTACCGAAATTAGTAGGACCATATATTTTGGCTTTCATCACATTAGGCATGGGCGCATTAGTGATTCGATTATTTCTAAAGCCTGACCCATATTTAACTGCGGCTAATTTGCGCCCTCAATCAGAAGAAAAGCATGAATTGCTTTCAGCTCGTAAAACTTTAAAATTAATTAGAAAAAACCCGGCTGCTCTCTTTGCTATAGCAGCCATCGCAATTGGTCATATTGCAATGGTTTCGATAATGGTCATGACGCCAGTTCATATGGCGCATGTTGATGTGACGCTTACGGTTATTGGTCTAGTAATTAGCATTCACATTGTTGGCATGTATGCCTTCTCACCGATTGTTGGTGCTCTGAGTGATCGGATGGGTCGTCGTTGGGTCATTCAACTCGGTGTAGTTATCTTGTTGACATCAAGTTTGATCTCGGGAATGGCAGATCCGCATAATTCAATTCAACTTGGATTTGGTCTTTTTCTACTCGGCTTAGGTTGGTCTTGCACCTTAATTGCCGGCTCGGCACTCTTATCCGAAGCTGTCGAGACTCAACTACGTCCATCTTCACAAGGTGCCAGCGATTTGTTGATGAATTTAATGGGCGCCGGTGGTGGCGCTATGGCTGGCGTTGTAATCGGCACCTTGGGCTACGGCTGGCTCTGCCTTCTGGCAGCAGTGCCAGTTGCAACTTTAGGAGTTTGGTCAGTTAGAGTTCCAAATATTAGTGAAATGAAAGGTTAGTAAAATGTGTAGCAAAGTTATCTGTCGCAATTGCAATAAACCAACTTGGTCTGGTTGCGGGGAACATATTGAAGAAGCACTTGTTGGGGTTCCAGAGTCAGAACGTTGTAGTTGCGCATAACTCAAGCAACGATCCGCCAAGCGGAACAAAAGGGGTTTCTTCGCTCCGCCTAGCTGCACTGTGATTGAGCAGACAGGGCAACTGTTCCGAATCGTGAATATTACTGCCCACCATTTGAGCCTTTAGGTCTAACCTAATTAGTAACTGAGGCAATGGCGCCTTAGGTTCTCAATGGGGAGAGCACCATGGCTGAGCAGTTTATTTTTCCATTCACTTTTGGCGATCGCACGCAATCAGATTTACTAGGTGGCAAAGGTGCGAACTTAGCCGAGATGGTCAAAATCGGATTACCGGTTCCACCTGGATTTACGATCACCACTAAAGCTTGTCAAGAATTTTTAAAGAGTGGCCATTCACCGAAAACGCTCCCAGCTGAATTAGAAGCTGCGATGACTGCGCTTGAAAAAGAACTTAGTAAAGAGTTCGGAAATCCAATAAAGCCGTTAATCCTTTCAGTTCGTTCTGGTGCCAAATTCTCAATGCCTGGCATGATGGAAACTGTTCTAAATGTGGGAATGACTCCTGAAGTTGCAGAACAGTTAGCAATCGAAACCGGCAATGAACAATTTGCTTGGGATTGCTACCGACGCTTTATTGATATGTATAGTCGAATTGTTTGTGAAGTGCCGCAAACTGAGTTCCACAAAGTGCAAGAAGTTATCTTGGCTCAGTTCGGAGTCAAAGCAATCTCTGAATTAGATGCGGCTGGCTTAAAGGCGATGGCGGCTGGATATATAAAAAGCTGTGAAATCTTTACGGGCGAAACTTTCCCAACTGATCCGCGAGTGCACCTGCAACGTTCGATTGAAGCCGTTTTTCATTCCTGGAATTCAGAGCGTGCTAATGTTTATCGCCGTCGCGAACGCATCACATCTGATTTAGGCACTGCCGTGAATATTCAATCCATGGTCTTTGGAAATTTAAGCCAAGACTCTGGCACTGGTGTGGCATTTACGCGAAATCCTTCGACTGGCGAGGTCGGCAGTTACGGTGATTATCTAGAGCGCGCACAAGGCGAAGATGTAGTCGC
>JAPLAW010000033.1 GCA_026393075.1 Actinomycetota bacterium
CCCGGTCCCATTCCGAACCCGGAAGTTAAGCCTCTCAGCGTCGATGGTACTGCACGGGTGACCTTGTGGGAGAGTAGAACGTCGCCGGACTTCTTTTATATAAAGGGGCGCTTTCACGAGCGCCCCTTTTTTATTTTCTCGTCTAAATATTTTTGATTGTAATTTCAGGAAATGAATTCTGAATTCAGATTTTGCGAAATGCTTTCAAAATATCTGTGTAAAACGAGTGGTTAAGCAAATCAAATTTCAATAGAGATAAGAGAATAAGCATATGGAAGAGCGACGCGGAAATTCAGATCGACCAAATAATTCTGGTCGTCCTTCAAGCGGCCGTCCATCTTCTGGTCGTCCATCATCTCGTCCAGGTTCAGCTGACTCTTCTGGTCGTCCTGCACGCCCTGATTCAGGAAGACCTTCATCACGACCATCAGGACCGAATTCGGATCGCCGTCGTGAAGATTTACCGGCGCGAGGTGGTTCATCCTCTAGGCCTAGTGCTCCTGGGAGAAATCGCGAAGGACGCGATGCAAATGATCCGCGTGGAATTCGTCCAACGCCAATGGATCGCGATCAATCACGGCTACGTCCAAGAATTTTTGAGCCAGATATTCCCGAAGACGTTACTGGCGAAGAATTAGAAAAAACAGCTCGCGCAGAGTTACTGAGCCTTTCTGCTGAGAACGCTAAAGTCGTTGCCAGACACTTAGTTTGCATCGCTTTATTTGCAGATGAAGATCCAGAGCGCGCGCATAAACATGGCGTTGCAGCTGCGCACCATGCAGGCCGTTTAGCTGTAGTTCGAGAGAGTGCTGGTTATGCGGCATATCGCGCAGGACATTATGAAATTGCACTAAAAGAATTACGTGCCGCGAATCGAATTTCTGGAGATGTTTCGGCGTGGCCAGTAATGGCTGATTGCGAACGAGGACTAGGACGACCGCTGAAGGCGTTAGACATGGCTGGTTCCCCTGAAGTAAAACGGTTAGATAAAGCTGGCGAAATTGAGATGCGCATTGTGGCAAGTGGAGCTCGTCGCGATTTAGGCGAACTCGATGCAGCCGTAATTACGTTAACGTGTAAAGAGTTAAAAACCGAAGGCGAAGAGTGGGCAGTGCGTTTGCGTTACGCGTACGCCGATGCGCTACACGCTGCTGGTCGCAAGGCCGAGGCAACCGAATGGTTTAACAAATGTGCCGAAATTGATGGCGATGAATTAACAGATGCTCAAGATCGAGCTTCGGAATAGTTCTATCCACAACACAATTTCCAAGTAAGAGATATTTGTCAGCCACGAAATAGAAGATTCAACTCCGAGTTCGATTAAGGAGTATGAAGTGACGGTAAAAGAGAAGTTGAGTAAAAAAGCAATTAAGGAAGCTGCGGTCGAGCTGGATTCAACATTGGCGCTAAATGATGTTTTATTACGGGGCCGAGTCTCCTCGATGGGCGTTGAGAGAGAGTTACCCAGTGGCGACAAAGTCGTCGAGTTCCGGATTTTGATTGCCCGAAGTGATGAACTGGGCTTTGACACAATTGATATCAGCGCCTGGAGTTCAAAGCTGCGCCGTAGCGCCAGTTCGTTGAAAACTGAGGAATGGGTAGAAATTTCTGGTTCGATAAAGCGACGCTTTTGGCGAGGTGCAACAGGGCTAGCAAGTCGTTGGCAGATAGATGCCAGCGAGATCACCCGACTCTAAGTGCTTCTTTAGGCCGCTCTAATTGCGCTTAAAAGTACGCAAGGTAGGCTAGCGGTAAGAGTTTGCTGGCATTAGCTGGCAGCCGCAGTAGAGGAGCAACAAGATGGCTAACGATCTATTCGATTCATTGCGAACCTATATCAACAAGGTCAGCGTAAATGAGAAGTCAGCAGCAGAGATCGCTAATTCAGTAAATGCCTGGGTGCGCGAGAGCGGCGAAGCGGTAAAGTTAAAAATCGAAGAAGAAGTTGAGTCCACAGTACTTCGCATGGGTTTTGTAAAGCGAGCAGAGTTCGAAGCTTTAGCAGCCGAAGTTGCGAAGTTGGGTGGAAAGCCAGTCGTCACTAAATCTGCCAAGAAGGCAACGGCTAAGAAAAGTGCTGCTCCGAAAAAGGCAACTGCTAAGAAGGCCACCGCAAAGAAGCCGGTTGCAAAAAAGTCAGCTGTTAAGAAAAGCGCTGCAAAGAAAGCGAGCAAATAAATGGATCAGCACGAAGTAAATATTGTTGACGAAGTAAAACTAGAACTTAGTGAGATTGATTCACTAGAAGTTTCAGAACATGGTCAACGTTATGAGGCGCTTGCTCAGAAATTGCAGCAGGCGCTTACCTCGATTGATGGACTCTAAGACTTAACGGTCTAGCTGGGAACTTTTGTATTTATGAAAACTAGACTCGATGCTGAATTAGTTCGTCGCGAGCTGGCGCGTTCGCGCGATCATGCGGCTGATTTAATCGAGTCTCGTTCAGTTTTGGTAGGCGGGATTCCTGCCACAAAGCCGGCAACTCAAGTAGATGCCGAAACTTCCATAACTATTGCCGGCAATCGAGATGATTTTGTTTCTCGGGGTGGACATAAGTTGGCCGGAGCTCTTGATACTTTTTCAGATATCAAAGTCGAAGGAAAACGCTGTCTAGATGCGGGTGCGTCCACTGGTGGTTTCACCGATGTGTTATTACGTCGAGGTGCTGATTGTGTAGTCGCAGCCGATGTTGGATACGGGCAACTGGCCTGGGAAATTCAACAGAATCCCAAGGTAGTGATTCTTGATCGTACAAATATCCGTCACTTAACTGGTGATTTAGTTGGCGATCCAATTGACCTCGTAGTAGCTGATTTATCCTTTATTTCACTGACTTTAGTGCTACCAGCGCTCGCCGCAGTTTCGAAACCTGAAGCAGATTACGTCTTAATGGTTAAGCCACAATTTGAAGTTGGTCGCGAACGTCTCGGTGCCGGTGGGGTGGTGCGTGATCCAGCGCTACGTAAAGCAGCTGTTATCGAAGTTGCTGAGTCGGCATACGATGTTGGGCTCGGAACTCTTGGTGTTACAGCAAGTCCATTGCCAGGACCTGCAGGCAATGTTGAATATTTCTTATGGCTACGTCGTGGTGCACCTGCAATTGATGAAGCAGCACTTGATCGCGCTATCGAGATCGGGCCCCAATAATGAGCAAGAAGCGCGCCGCAGTTTTAGTTGTTAATCCATCACGAGCAGAGGCAGTAGAGGCCGCCACGGAATTAGCTGGGTTGCTACAAAAAGCTGATTTCGATTTATTTACGATCTCTGACGTTGCAATTAGCGGTGTCATAAATTCCGCAGCTGATGATTTACCAGAGGTCGAGATCGCAGTCGTCCTCGGTGGCGACGGCACTATTTTGCGAGGTGCTGAATTAACTCGCCAGCGCAATATTCCTTTGTTGGGCATAAACATTGGTCACGTCGGATTTATGGCCGAAGTAATTCGCCCTGAAATCACGGCCGTTGCTAGGTCAGTAATTGATAAGAGCTACGGCCTAGATTCTCGAATGGTTCTTGCCTACGAAGTTATTCGAAATGGCAAAGTAATTGATACCGGCTGGGCGTTAAATGAAGTAACGGTTGAACGTCAGCACACCACAATGGTCGAGCTATTTGTGCAGATTGATGGTCGTCCACTTTCGCGGTGGGGCTGCGATGGCTTAATCGCCTCTACGCCAACTGGATCAACGGCATATGCGTTCAGTGCTGGCGGGCCAGTTCTATGGCCAGAGGTTGAAGCACTTGTTTTGCTGCCTATTTCAGCTCATGCGTTGTTTGCTAGACCAATGGTTATTTCGCCAAAGTCTGAAATCGTGGTGGAAATTCAATCCGATGAAGCACTGCTTTCAGCCGATGCGTTACGTAAATTCCCACTGACTAATGGTGATCAAGTGCGGATTACCCGTGATGCCAGCAAGATTCTGCTTTCACATATCGTTGCTACTACATTTACAGATCGCATTGTGGCCAAGTTCAAGTTACCGGTTGAAGGATGGCGCGGTGAGTGAACGCTCTTTCCTAAGCGAGATCACGATTAAAAATCTCGGTGTTATTGAATCTGCCACACTTGAATTTGAACCCGGCTTAACTGTATTAACTGGCGAAACAGGTGCCGGTAAAACTATGGTGCTAACTGCACTTAATTTAATTTTAGGTGGCAAAAGTGATGCTGCCCTGGTGCGCACAGGTCAAGAACGTTTGGTTGCTAGTGGCCGCTTCGCTGTGACAAAGGAGATCGCAAATAGTGCCAGTGAAAAAGGTGCAGACCTTGATGGTGATGAATTAATTCTTACCCGCAATGTAAATAGTGATGGCAAAAGTAAAGCAATTGCTGGTGGAATTTCGATTCCCGCGGGCACACTCGCTGAACTAGCGGTTGAGTTGATTGAAATTCACGGCCAAGCAGCTAATCTGCAAATCACTAAAAGTGCAAAACAACGCGAATTACTTGATCGGTATGCCGGATCTGGGCTCCAAATAGTTTTCGCGTCATATCAACTTGAACTAGCAAATTACCAAACTCTTAAAGGTCGGATTTCAACACTTAAGAGTGCTGCAAGTAAGCGCGATGCCGAGATTGCCGAACTGACTGAATTCACCAACGCATTCAATAAGTTAAAGCCAAAAAGTGGCGAACTGTCTCAGATCGATGTCGAGATTTCTAAACTAAGTTCGGTCGAAGAATTCCGAGTTGCAATAGCCACAGCTATTGGCGCGGTGGAAGATGAAGAGAATGGCACGCTGACTTCCGTGGGATTAGCCCGTAAAGCACTCGATTCAGTTCGCGCGAAAGACCCTGAGATCGAGAGCGTTTTTAGCAATCTATCGGATGCCTTCTTTTTACTGGGCGATGCGAACTCAACTCTCAATTCGTATTTATCATCGCTAGAGGCGGACCCGGATCACTTAAGCGCTTTGCAAGAACGTAAAGCGGCACTTAATTCCTGGCTCAAGAAATACGCAACTGCGGGTGATGATTTAGATGCGCTAATTCTAAAAGGTGAGATTTCCAAGAGCGCTATGGCCGATCTAACTGGTGGCGATGAACTGATTGCCGAGCTAGAGAAAGAATTGATCACTGTTAAGAAGTCACTTCTGGCAAAAGCGAATGAACTCTCTTCGGTGCGAACTAAATCAGCTCTAACGTTGGCAACTGCGGTTAGCGAAGAGATTCACGCACTTTCAATGCCGCATACAAATCTGATTGTGCAAGTCAACCATCCTGACTATGCAGGAGCTC
>JAPLAW010000018.1 GCA_026393075.1 Actinomycetota bacterium
CATCATCATGCCCGGTAATGATTTATCACAACCAGCAAATGTGACCATGCCATCTAGACGTTCGGCCTGCATCACAGTTTCAACTGAGTCGGCAATTACTTCGCGCGAGACTAGCGAGAAGTGCATTCCCTCGTGGCCCATTGAAATTCCATCAGAGACTGAAATGGTTCCGAACTGCATAGGGAAACCACCAGCATCAATGACGCCCTGCTTAGACGCTTTAGCTAAACGATCAAGTGAAAGGTTGCAAGGCGTGATTTCATTCCAAGATGATGCAATACCGATCTGTGGCTTAACCCAGTCCGCATCGCCCATGCCAACAGCGCGCAACATTCCTCGTGCAGGAGCTCGCTCTAAACCATCAGTTACCAGACCGGAGCGAGGTTTCATATTAGACATGTTGGAATTCTAACCTGTAATGCGCAAATAACCAGCGAAGTTTATGCTTGACCTAGGTGAGCGAGTAGAAGCTCTCGTACGCGAGCAGCATCTGCTTGGCCCTTTGTCTCTTTCATGACTGCGCCAATTAGCGCACCGGCTGCAGGCAAGTGACCGCTACGAACTTTTTCGGCAGTCTCTGCTTGTTCAGCGCAAACTTTTTCAATTGCCGCCATTAGCGCACCATCGTCGTTAACAACTTTGATGCCACGCTTGCTTACAACTTCAGCAGGTGTTCCTTCGCCAGCAATTACGCCTTCGACTACTTGTCGTGCGAGCTTGTCAGTTAGTTCACCTTTTTCAACGAGAGCCACAATGGCCGCAACATCAGTTGGTGTGATTGCTAGATCTGCAATTGCAGTTTCGCGTTCATTAGCAAGACGTGAAATTTCACCAAGCCACCAAGAACGAGCTTTAGTTGGGTCTGCCCCAAGTGCCACAGTTGCTTCGACAATACCTAATACATCGGCATTAATCATTGCTTCCATCTCTTTAGCCGGCACGTTCCAAGCTTCTTGCAAACGCTTGCGATGAAGTGATGGACGCTCTGGAATTCCTGCGCGAAGTTCTTCAATCCAAGCCGCATCAGGTGCGACTGGCACTAGATCTGGCTCTGGGAAATAACGGTAATCCTCAGCTTGTTCTTTCGAACGGCCAGAACGAGTTAAACCAGTATCTTCTTGGAAGTGACGAGTCTCTTGTACAACGCGTTCGCCCTTATTTAATAGTTCAGCGTGACGAATCATTTCGCCACGTACTGCGCGCTCAACTGAGCGAAGTGAGTTAACATTCTTAGTTTCTGAGCGAGTGCCCAATACATCAGAGCCAATGAGACGCAATGAAACGTTGGCATCGCAACGAAGTGAGCCTTGTTCCATCTTCACATCAGATACGCCCAGGCCGCGCAAAATATCGCGCAGTTCGCTGACATAAGCTTTGGCAACTTCTGGTGCGTACTTGCCTGTACCCGGAACAATCTTGGTAACGATTTCAACTAATGGAATACCGGCGCGGTTGTAATCAAGTAATGAGTAATCAGCACCATGGATACGACCAGTTGCGCCGCCGACGTGAAGTGATTTCCCAGTGTCTTCTTCCATGTGAACGCGCTCTACTTCAACGCGGAATTGCTTTGTGCCTTCATCAGTTTCGATCTCAACATCAACATAGCCATTAACGCAGATTGGCTCGTCGTACTGCGAAATCTGGAAATTCTTTGGCATATCTGGATAGAAGTAATTCTTGCGAGCAAAGCGGCTAAATGGTGCGATTGAACAGTTAAGGGCAAGACCAATCTTGATCGTTGATTCAATCGCCTTCTCATTTACCGTTGGCAGCGCACCAGGCAGAGCTAAGCAAACTGGACAAGTTTGAGTATTTGGTTCAGCGCCGAAAATTGTGCTGCAACCGCAGAACATTTTGGAATTTGTATTTAGCTCAACGTGAACTTCGAGGCCAAGTACTGGTTCGTACTTTGCTACAACATCATCGTAGGTAAGGCTCACTTGGCACCTCCCATGATTGGTGCTTTATCGAGCAATGGTGCGCCCCACTTTGAAAGTAGCGCTGCTTCAAGAGCTGCGCCAACTGAGTACATGCGCTCATCCTTCATAACTGGTGACATGATTTGAAAACCTACTGGCAACCCATCTTCATCGGCCAGACCAGAAGGTAATGACATACCGCCGATACCTGCCATATTTACCGGAATAGTTGCAATGTCATTTAGATACATCGCAAGTGGATCATTGGCTTTCTCGCCGATTTTAAATGCTGTCGTTGGGCAAGTTGGGGAAACCAATACATCGGCCTTAGTAAATGCGTTAGTGAAATCTTGCGTGATTAAAGTACGAACCTTTTGCGCGCTACCGTAGTAAGCATCGTAGTAACCAGAAGAAAGTGCGTATGTGCCAAGAATAATGCGACGCTTTACTTCTTTACCGAAACCAACTTCACGAGTTAGATTCATAACTGATTCAGCAGAAGCACCATCGATGTCGCCAACGCGCAGGCCGTAACGCATTGCGTCAAAGCGCGCGAGGTTTGAAGAACATTCAGAAGGTGCGATTAAGTAATAAGCAGCAAGTGCGTATTCGAAGTTAGGCGCTGATACTTCTACAATCTCAGCACCAGCTTTAGCCAATAACTCAAGAGATTCTTCAAAGCGAGCACGAACGCCGGCTTGATAACCATCGCCGTTAAGTTCTTTAACAACACCAATCTTCATGCCCTTTACATCGCCTGACTTAGCAGCGGCAACAACTTGTGGCACTGGTGCATTAATGCTGGTGGAATCTTTAGGATCATGGCCAGCAATTGCTTCGTGCAGCAGCGCAGCATCTAGAACTGTGCGCGCACAAGGCCCAGCCTGATCAAGGGAAGATGAGAACGCAACTAGACCGAAGCGAGATACGCCACCGTAAGTTGGCTTAACGCCGACAGTGCCAGTAACAGCTGCTGGTTGGCGAATAGATCCGCCGGTATCGGTACCAATTGCAAGTGGTGCTTCAAAGGCAGCCAACGCAGCGGAGGAACCGCCACCGGAACCACCAGGAATACGAGTTAGATCCCATGGATTATGAGTTGGACCGTAAGCTGAATTTTCAGTTGATGAACCCATTGCGAATTCATCCATATTGGTCTTACCTAAAATAACAATGTCGTTCTTCTTTAAGTTAGCAACCACAGTTGAGTCATAAGGTGGTCGCCAGCCTTCGAGAATTTTTGAACCACATGTTGTTGGAATACCTTTTTGCGCCATGACATCTTTAAGTGCAAGTGGAATTCCGGCAAGTGGCGAAAGTTTTTCACCCTTTGCGCGCTTAGCATCGATGGCAGCGGCTTGAGCAAGTGCGCCTTCGGTATCGACGTGCAAGAAAGCATGAACATCAGCATCAACACTTGCAATGCGATCAAGGTGTGCTTGAGTCAGTGCAACTGAAGTAACTTCGCCAGCAACAAGTTTGGCTGCCATCTCGGCAGCGGTTGAGCGAATCATTCTTCACCCAAAATCTGTGGCACGCGGAAACGTTGTTCTTCTTGCGCAGGTGCGCCAGAAAGTGCTTCTTCAGGAGTAAGACTCGGTACAACTACATCTGTGCGAAATACATTGCGAAGTGGCAGTGGGTGTGAAGTGGCTTCGACATCGGCACCTGCAACTTCTTGCACGCGAGCAACCGCATCGAGAATGACGGTGAACTCATTTGATAGAGCAACTAGCTCTGCTTCACTCATTTCAATGCGGGCTAAACCGGCAAGTTTTGCGACATCGTCGCGAGATAACGAACTCATAGGGCCAATCTTAATGGGCTATTACTGGCGGATTTGACCGTCGCCAGTGACGATCCAGGTGGTTGTAGTCATAGCTTCTAGACCCATTGGGCCACGGGCATGAAGTTTCTGATTGCTAATTCCGATTTCAGCGCCAAAGCCCATCTGTTCGCCATCGGTAAAACGAGTACTGGTATTGATCATTACCGCGGCGCAATCTGAGAGAGCGATGAATCGCTGCACTGCGGCATCTGATTCGGAAACGATTGATTCGGTGTGCTGAGTGCCGTATTTAGCAATGTGATCAGCAGCTGCATCAACGCTTGCCACAACCCCGACATTCATCTCGAGAATTCCGTACTCAGTTGACCAATTTTCTTCAGTTGCTAATGTGGCTGGAATCTTTAGTTCGTTTGCAACAGCGAGTGCTCTGGCATCAACATTTAATTTAACGCCAGCATCATGTAGTCCTTTAAGCGCGATTGGCAAGAATTGAGCAACAACTGCCTCATGAACCAATAGCGTCTCGGCTGCGTTGCAAACACTTGGGCGATGACACTTTGAATTAATCAGAATCGGTAGCGCTTTTGACAGGTCGGCAAACTCATCAACATATACATGGCAAACGCCTGCGCCAGTTTCAATAGTTGGCACAGAAGATTCATCAACCACCATACGAATAAGCGCTGCAGATCCACGTGGAATCACTAGATCAACTTTGCCGCGGGCATTTAGCAGTGCTTTGACAGTATCGCGATCATCAGATGGCACAAGTTGTAATACTTCTGGCGAAATCTTGGTCTTGGCTAGCGCGCTGCGCATTACCTCGAGCAAAATCGCGTTGCTAGTTGCAGCAGTTGATGAACCACGCAATAACGCGGCATTGCCGGACATCAATAAAATAACGGCGGCATCTACGGTCACATTTGGGCGAGCTTCGTAAACCATCCCGATTACGCCAAATGGAACTGAGATCTGCTTTAGATGTAGCCCATTTGGCAGTGTGCGTTCGCGCAAAACATTTCCGAGTGGATCATCAAGGGCTGCGACTTGGCGTGCGCCATTGGATATACCTTTAACACGCTCAGCAGTAAGTAGTAAACGATCTTGTAATTGTGGGTGCATGCCTTCGGCAATACCGCGATCGATATCTACTTTATTGGCTGCCAGAATCTCAGCGCTGCGAGATTCGATCTCATCAGCAATCGCATTAAGTGCCGCTGCTCGCTCGACACCAGTTGCTGTTGTGAGCGTGCGAGCGGCGGCGCGAGCTAAATCAGCTAACGAAGCAACAGTTGTAGTGGCACTCATAGCTAAAGCCTACAGAAGTACCAGGTCGTCGCGATGTACTAATTCTCGTTCATACTCTGGCCCTAACGCTGCTGCTAGCTCTTTAGTTGATCGACCCAGCATTACCGGTAATTCAACTGCATCAAATGCAACTAAGCCACGTGCAATTACTTTGGCATCTGGCCCAACTAATTCAACAGTGTCACCTGCAATGAAAGTTCCTTCAACTGCGGTAACACCGGCAGGCAAGAGTGAGGTGCCGCGTTCGCAAATTGCCTTCACGGCACCGGCATCAAGAATCAATTTGCCTTGTGGCGTTGAAGCATGCGCCAACCAAAGTAAACGTGAAGTTGTTTTGCGTTCGTGGCCATGAAAATAGGTGCCGAGTTCAGCGCCAGCAATAGATTGTGCGGCTTGTTCAAGTGAAGTCAGCAGCATCGAAATACCAGCACCGGTTGCAATGCGAGCAGCTTCAATCTTGGTAACCATTCCCCCGCTACCAACACCGGCAGAACCTGCGCCACCAACTTCAATAGCTGCGATGTTGGCAAAATCTGTTACTTCAGAAATTGCTTTAGCACCAGCTTGTGATGGATCAATGTCATAAAGGGCATCGATATCAGAAACTAGAACCAATAGATCTGCATCGATCAAAAGCGCAACTAGAGCTGCCAATCGATCATTGTCGCCAAAGCGAATCTCTTGCGTACCGACCGAGTCGTTCTCGTTAATGATTGGTACAACACCTAATTGCAGCAACTTAAATAGCGTACGTTGCACGTTCTGATAGTGAACGCGGCGCACAATATCTTCGGTGGTGATCAATACTTGCGAAGCAGTAATTGAGTGCTGGGCAAAACTCTCGGTGTAACGATGGATTAATAGCCCTTGACCAACCGAAGCTGCTGCTTGTTGTGTAGCTAGATCTTTAGGACGAGCTGATAAACCAAGTGGCGCTAGACCAGCAGCGATCGCACCGGAAGAAACAACTAGAACTTCGGCTCCGCGAGCTTTTGCGGTAGCCACAATTTCTACTATTTTTTCGACGGCAGCTGGATCTAACGCCGAACCTGCGTTACCGGTTAGAGAGGATGAACCAATCTTGATGACAATGCGCTTGGCGCTGGCGATTGAGTTTCGGGCCATCACTCATCATCTCCATCCAATTGAGCTAGTTCAAGATCTACGACATCAGCAATTTTAGGGTTGCGTGGGTCAGAAATGTTGTACTCCCACTGCTTGGCGATTTCATCTTCGCTGAGCACATCATCAATTCGATTAACAGGCTTCCACGTAGTTTCGAGGCGGGAATCCTCACCACGACGATGCAAGTGACCAGCAAGTTGTTCGGCGCCAGCTTCGATGGTTGGCTCCCAATCAAATACCACTTCGTTTTCACCAGAACCAATACGAACTTCGCTTCCGGCAACTGCACCCTTTTTATAAAGTTCTTTTTCAACCCCAAGTTGTGCCAAGCGATCAGCTAAGTAACCAATTGCTTCGGCGTTCTTAAAGTTTGTTTGACGAACCCAGCGCACAACTTTGGCGCCGCGCACAGTAAATGAACCATCTTCATTTGCCTTAACGGTGAAGCCAGAATCATCAACTGCAGTTGGGCGCAAGATAATTCGAGTGCGCTCTTCTTTCGCCATTGAGGCACGAGATGCTTGAATCAAACGTGCCATGGCATAAGTCAAATTCGTTAGACCTTCACGGCTCGCGGCTGAAACTGGATATACCTCGTAACCTTTTTCGCGCAACGTATCGGCAACCATGTCGGCCATCGCAGCACCATCAGGAATATCAATCTTATTTAACGCAATGATGCGTGGGCGATCTTCTAGACCACCGTATTCGGCCAACTCGGCTTCAATAACTTCAAGATCTTGAATTGGGTTTCGATCAGTTTCGAGTGTGCCGCAATCGAGCACATGCACAAGTGCAACGCAACGTTCAACGTGACGCAAGAATTCAAGGCCTAAACCTTTTCCTTGGCTGGCTCCTGGAATTAAACCTGGTACATCAGCCACCGTGAAACGTGTGTCTCCAGCATTAACAACGCCAAGATTTGGTACCAAAGTAGTAAATGGATATTCGGCAATCTTTGGACGTGCCGCAGAAATAGCTGCAATTAATGAAGATTTACCGGCACTTGGATAGCCAACAAGTGCGATATCAGCAACGCTTTTTAGTTCAAGCTGAAGTGTGCGCTCTTCGCCTGGTTCACCAAGAAGTGCGAAACCTGGTGCGCGACGCTTAGAAGATGACAGCGCGAGGTTTCCAAGGCCACCAAAGCCGCCTTGGGCGGCAATGAAAGTAGTACCAGTACCAACTAAGTCAGCTAACTGATTTCCGCGATCATCAAAAATAACTGTGCCATTTGGAACGCCCAGAATTAAATCGGTTCCGTAAACACCATCTTTGCGATCGCCATAACCTTGATGCCCAGAAGTTGCGCGACGATGTGGTGAATGGTGGAAATCAAGCAACGTAGTTACATCTGGATCAACGACCAGAATTACATCGCCGCCTCGTCCGCCGTTACCGCCATCTGGCCCACCCAGTGGCTTAAATTTTTCACGCTTAACTGAAACGCAACCATCGCCACCTTTTCCGGCAGCGGCATAAAGAGTTACACGATCAACAAATGTTGCCATTACTCCTCCTTATGTTATTGATGGAATTAAAAAAGCGAGCCACGCATATGTGCGGCTCGCTCTTTTATGAGAACCGAAAATTAAGCTACAGGAACCACGTTTACAACGCGACGACCACGAGCCTTACCGAACTCAACTGCACCAGCAGCTAGAGCGAACAGGGTGTCATCTTTACCGCGGCCAACATTCTTGCCTGGGTGAAAGTGAGTACCGCGTTGACGAACAAGAATTTCGCCACTGTTTACTAGTTGGCCACCAAAACGCTTGATGCCTAAGTACTGTGGATTTGAATCGCGACCGTTACGTGTCGAGGAGACACCCTTCTTACTTGCCATTTCTGCGCTCCCTTACTTCACGCCGTTGATGGCGGTAATTTTTACTTTAGTTAACTGTGCGCGGAAACCTTGACGACGGCGGTGACCGGTCTTGTTCTTGTAGCGCAGGATGTCAATCTTTGGGCCCTTTAACTCTTCAAGAACTTCGCCAGTTACTTTTACGCCAGCTAGAACTTTTGGATCAGAGGTAATGCTCGCACCGTCAACGACGAGTACGGCAGCAAATGACACGGTTGAACCTGTCGCACTATCGATGCGATCGACAACGATGGTCTCGCCAACTTCGACTTTCTCTTGGCGGCCGCCAGCCTTCACGATTGCATACACAGTGGAGCTCCAGTTCTAAATTAGGCTGCGCACCCGATGGGCGCGAGCAGGGGTTAAGGATACGGATTGCCCGTACCCTGGGTCAAACTGAGGTTTTACTCGGTAGCCGAGCTTCCGGGGGTAATAATCCCGGAACTGGCAGCCCGGCGACGCTTCTTGCGAGGTCCTGAGGCAGCAGGCTCGGCTGGGGGTTGGGTTACCGCAGGTTCTTCAATTTCAAAAGTTTCGGTATCTGAATCAGTATTTGAGTCAGCATTTGAGTCAATGCCTGACTCAGTTTCGATCTCTTTGGCAACCGGAACTGGAGTGGCCTTTATTTTGATTGGTTCCATATGAATATGGATTCCACGACCAGCACAACTATCGCAAGTTGTAGAGAAAGCTTCGATTAGACCTTGGCCAACTCGCTTACGAGTCATCTGAACTAGACCGAGTGACGTAACTTCAGCAACTTGATGCTTGGTGCGATCGCGACCTAAACATTCAACTAGCCGACGCAGAACTTGCTCGCGGTTAGATTCCAAAATCATATCGATGAAGTCGATAACAATGATGCCACCTAAGTCGCGCAGACGAAGTTGACGAGCAATTTCTTCGGCAGCTTCAAGGTTGTTCTTGGTAACGGTCTCTTCTAGAGAACCACCCTTACCAATAAATTTACCGGTGTTAACATCGATCACGATCATTGCTTCAGTGCGATCGATAACTAGCGAACCACCTGAAGGTAAATAAACTTTGCGATCAAATGCTTTTGCTAATTGCTCTTCCACGCGGAAGTCAGCAAATAGATCGCCAACGCCTGTGTATTTTTCAAGTTTGGTAACTAACTCAGGTGCGATGAAGCCAAGATAATTATTGATTTCATCCCATGCCCCGCTGCCCTGCACCGTTAACTTACGGAAATCTTCATTGAAGATATCGCGAATAACTCGAACAGCTAAATCAGGTTCAGCATAAATCAGAGCTGGTGCATGGAAGTTTGGATTAATTGACTTCTGATAAATATCTTCCCATTGTGCCTTCAAACGCAACACATCGTTGGTTAGATCTTCTTCAGAAACTCCTTCAGCTGCCGTGCGCACAATCACGCCAGCAGTATCTGGAATTAAACTCTTCAAAATTGCCTTCAAACGATTACGTTCTGGCTCTGGCAAGCGCTTAGAAATACCGCTCATACCACCACCAGGCACATAGACCACATAGCGACCAGGCAAAGAAACTTGGCTAGTTAAGCGAGCGCCCTTTTGGCCAATTGGATCTTTAGTAACTTGAACTAGAACTGGTTGACCAGACTTTAGAACAGTTTCGATCTTGCGTGGCTCAGATTCAGATATTCCAGCAGCATCCCAATTTACTTCGCCGGCATAGAGAACTGCGTTACGTCCTTTTCCAATATCAACGAAGGCAGCTTCCATACCTGGCAACACGTTTTGCACGCGACCAAGATAGATATTACCAACGTAGGAAAGATTGGTATTGCGGTTTACATAGTGCTCGACCATGACGTTATCTTCGATAACTGCAATCTGGGTACGATCTGCAATTTGGCGAACTAACATCTCGCGGTCAACATTCTCGCGACGAGCTAATAAATCGGTATCAGTAATGATTGTTCCGCGACGACGATACGGCTCGCGATAATCTGAACGGTATTCGCGATCGCCACGTGAACTTGGGCGATCATTTCGCTCTCGACGATTACGTTTTGGATCGTTACGAGTTGGGCGCTCTTTTGTTTCGCGCACCTTTACAACTGTTACAACACCATCTTCTTCGACAACTTCACCGGCTACTGCGCCATCTCCGGCAGCGCGACGGCGACGACGGCGACGGTGAGTACCGGTGCCATCATCTTCAGTTTCGCTCTCTTCAGTATTTTCATCAGTGCTTGAATTCTCATCAGTATTTGCTGCCCCTGGCTTACGGCGACCGCGACCACCACGACGACGGCGACGACCACGTGAACTATCTTCACTATCTGAATCGCTCTCGCCTTTAGCTTCGGCTTCAACTACGGGTTCATCACTCTTGGCAGCTTTGGCAGGTGCTGACTTCTTAGCTGGCGCCTTTTTCGCAGGAGCTTTCTCTGCAATGGGGGCAGCCTGGAAGATTGCTACTGGAATTACGGCAGCCTTTTTAGCCGGTTTAGTTTTCTTTTCTTCTGGGTTCGCAGCTTCGACGCTGGCAGATTCCGTTGTGGGTGCAACCGGGGTAGTTTCTAGGCTTACTTCGCCCTTAACTTTGGGAGTCTTTTTAGCCGCGCGCTTACGCGGGTTTTTTGGCGCAATTGCCATGTTTTCAAATCCTAAATGCACGTGTTAAGTGCGGGTCCGGCTTAAAAATCAAATTCATTACGCGGGTGCGTATTCGTTATAACCTTTAAGCAAATCTCTGGTAGTTCGCGCTAAACACTCTTTTTCGCAATACCTGATCGCGGGTGCGCGCCGAACTGTTGCCTAAGTATGACAGATGAGGCCCGAAATCCAAATTAAGCGTGAATTAGCCGCGCTGACGAGCGTGAACGTTCTGCAACAGACCAAATCCGATCAAAGTCGCGAACATACTCGATCCGCCATATGACATAAATGGCAAAGGCACTCCGGTCATCGGCATAAGTCCTAGCGTCATGCCAATATTTTCAAATGCCTGAAATGCAAACCACGCCACTACCCCAGTGCAGACCAGTCGCCCGTATGGGTCCGTTGCCCGGCGCGCGATACCAAAAGCTCGCATTAATAAAGTTAGATACAACAAAATAATTACACCGCAACCAAGGAAGCCGAGTTCTTCGCCAGCTACCGTGAAAATAAAGTCCGTCTGTTGTTCTGGCACAAAGCGACCATTAGTTTGTGGACCGTTGAATAAACCTTTACCAATTAATCCACCTGAACCAACAGTGATACGCGCTTGCCGTAATTGGTATCCACTGCCCTGAGTATCGGCATTTGGATTTACGAAAGATTGTAAACGCTTAACTTGATACTGATCAATAACGCCAGATTGAACTGCGCCAAAGACCCCAACGACTGCAACTAAAATTAGGGCAACTACCCAACGACCCGAAGCACCCGATGCGGCAATGATTGTTAAAACTGAGCAGCTAATGATGAAAACAGTTCCCATATCTGGTTGCAGCAAAATTAATAACACTGGAAGAGCTGCAACAACTAGAGATTGAATTACATTTTGATTAGTCGGAATATCACTGTCGTGACCGCGCTCGGAAAGAATCATGGACATGCCAACGATAATTGAGATCTTGGCTAATTCAGCTGGCTGAATTTGGAATCCACCCGGAAGAGCGATCCAAGCTTGTGCGCCGTTTACTTCCGAACCTAAGCCTGGAATCAATACAAAGCCAAGACCTAAAACGCCTAGCGCCCAAACAATTGGTGTGTAAGCACGAAGTAAGCGGTAATCAATCAAGGTAGTGCCCCAAGCCAGGGCGCAACCAATTGCAATATTAATTACGTGCCGTTTTAAGTAGTACTCAGGGTCTAATCCATTTGCGGCATACCAATCACGAGTAGCCGCATAAACCAGCAAAGTTCCGATAAATAATAGTGCTGCAACAGCTGCCGTAAGAATCGGGTCAAAACCTCGGAAAAATGAGCGATTCTTATAGTAATTAAACCGAGGAGTAACCAAACTCATTACTTAACTCCATTCGTTTTAACTTTGGTGGCAGGTGAAATCTTAGGCAAAGTTGTCGGCAATCCATTTGGGAAAAGCACATTTTCTGGAACAATTTTATTATTTACTACTCCAAAAATAGTTTCATAGATCTTACGAACGCCCACTCCTGAGTTAGGTGATCCGTAACCGCCTTGACTCAACATCATTACAACTGCGTACTGTGGCTTATTACTTGGGGCAAAGGAGGCAAACCAAGAGGTGTTGTCTTTGCTAGAACCATCTTTGTTGCGACCAAATACTTGAGCCGTTCCAGTTTTTCCACTTACTTGAATTGGAAAACCAGCAAAAGTGCCACGACCAGTTCCGCTAACTACTACTTCACGAAATGCCGCTCGTAGAAACTTAATGGTTTTTGCATCTGCGGCAATAGTTCCAGTCTTTACTGGATCAATGGTCTTAAGTACGGTGCCATCAGTTTTAACAATTGCGCGTGCGATCGTTGGCTTCCATAGTGTTCCACCGTTAGCAATTGAGGCATACATCTGAGTTAACTTAAGTGGCGTGACCAAAGTGTCACCTTGGCCAATTGAGAAGTTAACGGCATCTCCCGCACGGACTTTGTTGCCATCAAGACAATTCTCTTTGGCTAGCAATAACAGGAACTGGGTCTGTTGCGACTTGGCAGCTTTCTCACGATAGTTGCAGTAGAAATCTTTATTGTCGTCATACCAGCTTTGTTTCCAAGCTCGATCGGGCAAACGGCCGGCAGCTTCAGACGGCAAGTCAATACCCGTCTTCTTATCTATCTGAAACCCGGCAGCGGCCTTAAAGAAGTAATCATTTGGGTTTTTAATCGGAGATAAGCCACCATCGCGCAACCACTCATCGAAAGCAATTTTGTACCAAACCGTATCGCAAGAGACTGCAATCAAATTCTTTAGTGGTGCTGTGCCTTGAGATTTACTTTCGAAGTTATTAAAGATTCGAGTTCCAACTTGTAAGTTTCCCGGACAGCTGTATTTCGCTTGTAAGTCATACCCGGCATTAGCTGCCGCAATTGTTGAAACAATCTTAAATGTTGAAGCTGGTGCAAAACGACCTTGGATTGGTCTAGAAAGAGCTGGTACACCGGTTGCATCACTAAATAAAGCTTCTGCTTGTTTAACCGTTACGCCTTTTTCCCACATATTTGGGTCATAAGTTGGATACGAGGCCATTGCAATTATGCGACCAGTCTTCACATCCATCACAACAGCAGCACCAGAATCTGCACGATACCCACTTGCTCTTGATCGACGAACTGCATCAGCTAGAGCGCTTTCGACCGAAGCTTGCACGCGAGCATCAAGGCTGGTAACTAAGTGATCGCCAGGTACCGACTTTGTATTCTGCCCTTCGCTGGTGATTGCTTCTTTGCGGTCCACAATTACTGTTCTAATTCCAGGGATTCCACGTAGATAAGAATCGTATTGAATCTCTAACCCGCTCTTGCCAATTGATTCGCTACGGTAATAAGTATTTCCATTAACTCCAGCTAGATCTGAATCGGTAAGTGGTCCGACATAACCCAGTACATGTGCAGCATTTACGCCAACAATACCTGGGTAATTACGAATAGCAATTGGTGTTGCATCGACTCCAGGAAACTCATCAGGTCGCTCTACAACTTGGAGCGCAACATCAGCACTGGCTTCTTTTGTAATTGGAATCGGTTGATAACGCGTACCTGTCCAGCAACCAGAACGGTTTCCGACTTGGAGCTCACCACATAATCGAGTTTTGCGATAAACATCTCGGTACTGCAAATTCAACAATCTAGCTAACTTCTTAAGCACTGCTTGGCCTTTATCAGCCTGCTTATCAAGTGCTAAACGATCAATAGTCACCGCTAAACCAGTGCGGTTAAGGGCCAATGGCACGCCTGATGAGTCAACGATCAAGCCTCGGGTTGCTGCATAAATAGTGTCGCGACTTTGAATACTAAGTGCGGCATCACGATACTTCGGCCCAGCTGCAACTTGTAGATAAAAAAGTCGACCGAAGAGCGCCATCAATAACGAAACAATTAAAATTTGAATAACAACCATACTTAAACGAGTGCGTTGATTCATATCCGCATCCGACTATCAAAAGCTAGATCATGTAGCCAAACAACAGCTGGCAACATTAATGGCGTAACAACTAAGGTCCAGAGAGCGTTGCCGATGACTGTGATTAAGGTCTGTGAAAAACTAGTTGCAGTAATTCCTAACAAAAACCCGGTAACTAAATATGAAACCAGAACAATCGCTTGCGCCAGTGTCACCATTAGAACAACACTCAATGGATTGCCGCGCATATTTTCATCACCATAAGAGAAGAATGCGATTGCATAACTCATCAATACCAAAATGAGCGTCCAGTGCCCTAACGGACCGCTCGTGCTTGGTGACAAATCAAGCAATATGCCAGCACCAAATCCAACACCTGCAGCAATTTCAGGCGTGCTTAGCGCTGCCCAAAGTAAGGTGAGAATTAAAAAGATAGAGAATCCCCCGGCCGGAATATTCAATTGACCAATTACAGCTTCTTGCGCGATAAAGAAGAGTGCAAAAATTGTGCCAGTGATTCCAAATCGCCTTAATAACATATTAAGTTAGTTACTTGCAGCCGAAGGCGAGGTAGATGGCGATGGTGTTACGAAAACCGTGACCGTAGGAACTGGAGTCGGAACCGGCTTTACTGGTGCTAACGCATCGCGCGGATCAGCTTTAGGAGCTTTGACCACAACTGAGACAACACCAAGGGCGCCAAAGTTTGCAAAATATTTCACTGTTGCACTTTGAGTTACTGCACCTGCCGCATTTGAAACTGAGGTTACTTGACCAACTGGTACTCCTGGCACGAATGGTTGAGCATTGTTGCTGCCGCGAGCAAGCAAAATATCGCCGACTTTGATTGTGGTTTGGTTATCTAAGAGCTGCAAATTCGCAGTACTTGAGCCTAAACCAGCCAAGATTCCGATCTGCTGCGAACCTGCAATGCGCACGCCCACTTTAAATGCTGGGTCAGTAGCAAGCATCACGATTGCTGAATTAGCGAAAACTTCTTTAACGACTCCGACTAAACCATTGCCAGAGATAACGGTCATGTTCTTTTTGATTCCGGTACCGCTACCAGCATCAATTGTGATGGTGCGCGTAAATACCAAACTCGAACCTTGCGCAATAACTTTCGCACTTACAATTTTAAAGCGCGCAGTACCTGCTAAATCAAGAATTGATTTGAGTTGTTCAACTTCACCATCTTGGTTTTTGCGAGAAATTAGTTGCTCACGCAATTTCAGATTCTGCTTACGTAAATCTTCAATTTGATTTCGAGTGCGCCCAAGATGCGTGACATCATTTACGAAATTCTTGACCGGGGTAAGTACTACGTTGCCAGCACGCTGAAATGGTGAAAGTGCCGTATGAGTACCGCCACGTAGCCCATCAATTAAATTGACACCGCGCAGATCTAAAGTAATTAGAAATAGCGAAGAAACAATCAGAATTACTAAGAGCAGACGACCGCGGTTCTCGCCGCCGTTACGCATCTAGAGATTCCTATCGACGTGGCTCGGAGATCAAGACCTTTTCTAGGGCCTCAAACTCTTCGATGCACTTTCCGGAACCTTCAGCAACTGCATCGAGTGGACGCTCGGCAATATGAATTGGCATACCTGTCTCTTTGCGCAAACGCTCATCAAGACCCTTAAGTAGCGCACCGCCACCAGTTAGCACAATGCCGCGATCCATCAAATCACTTGATAGTTCAGGTGGACATTTATCGAGCGTGCTCTTAACTGCGTTAACGATTGCATTTACTGGTTCTTCGAGTGCTTTACGAATTTCAGCAGCTGATACAACAATTGTCTTTGGAAGACCGGTTGCTAAATCGCGACCGCGAATTTCGGCATCTGGTTCACCTGGAAGTGGATAAGCAGAACCAATCGCCATCTTGATTTCTTCAGCTGTGCGCTCGCCCAGCAATAGTGAAAATTCCTTCTTAACCCAAGTAATAATGGCTTGATCAAGCTCATCGCCACCAACACGGATAGATAGGGCTACCACGATGCCGCCGAGTGAAATAACAGCGACTTCAGTTGTTCCGCCACCGATATCGACAACCATGTTGCCAGTTGGTTCGTGAATTGGCAGACCAGCACCGATAGCCGCAGCCATTGGTTCTTCAATGATGTAAACCTTGCGCGCACCTGCTGCGTAGCCGGCATCTTTAACTGCACGTTGTTCAACGCCAGTAATACCTGATGGCACACAAACGACAATACGTGGCTTAGCTAAGAAGCGACGACGGTGAACTTTTTGGATGAAGTAACGCAACATACGTTCGGTTGTATCGAAGTCTGCGATTACGCCATCTTTTAGCGGACGAATCGCCACGATGTTGCTTGGGGTACGACCAATCATCTTCTTGGCTTCAAGACCAACTGCCAAAATTCCACCAGTGTCTTGGTTAACTGCAACCACACTTGGCTCATTAAGCACAATGCCACGTCCACGCACATAAACCAAGGTATTTGCAGTACCTAGATCAACTGCCATATCGCGACCGATAAACGACATTCGATTAGCCATTATTTACTTCCCCCCGTTACCAAAGAAAATATTAATTTCGCGCGCAGCTGACTCTGGTGAATCAGATCCGTGCACAATATTTTGGACAACTTTTGTTCCGGCATCGCGAGCTAAGTCACCGCGAATTGTTCCGGGCGCTGCAACTGTTGGATCTGTTACGCCAGCGAGTGATCTAAAACCTTCGATGACGCGATTACCTTCAGCAACCATCGCAACGATTGGGCCAGATAACATAAATTCAACGAGCGGTTCGAAAAATGGTTTGCCTTGATGTTCGGCATAGTGTTGTTCAAGAAGTGCGCGATCTGCTTGCAACATTTTTAGCGCAGTAATTTGATATCCCTTAGCTTCGATACGCGAAATTACTTCGCCAACTAGGGCGCGACGCACGCCATCGGGCTTGACCAGGATCAGAGTTTTTTCGATGCTCACGGGGGTGAGTCTATTAGGCTTCCGGAGTTCGTGAAGCCAGCAAAGCAGCCCTAGCCGCCTCGCCCTTGCGGCCGACCAAAATCGCCGCAATCCATAACCCTGCAAAAATCAGGCCAATAATCAGGAACGAATTGACCACCAAGCCGAATCCGAGCATGGCTGCCTGCAGTAGCCAGCCCATTACCCAGCCAACTCTGCGCTTTAGTAACCCGGGGGCTAGTAGTAAGGCAATCGCGATTGCGGCTCCATAAATGATCGGTGCCCCGTTTACATCTTTCATGGCGATCAAAAGCGCAAAGCCGATAGAAAAAGATTCCATAACTAAGACTGCTGAAGCTAATACGCGCATTACTTTTTATACTTCCCGTTAATTATGGTTCGCGATTCACCAACAGTGATTACTGAACCGGTAATCAAGACTCCGACCGAGTCATCGCTAAGAGGTCGCTTAGCATCTTTAATTGCTTGATCAATTGCCGCACTTAAAGTTTCGATTACAGTTACTCGATCCTTGCCAAATATTTCATTTGCTAATTTTTCTAAATCAGAAAGTTTCATGGCACGAGGTGATGAATTAGTCGTAACAATAATTTCATTCATAATTGGTTCTAGTTCGAGCAAAATTCCACGAACATCTTTATCACCAAATGAAGCAACCACGCCAATTACTTCATCGAAAGTAAACTCATTTGAAATTGTTTCAGCTAGAGCTTTTGCACCATGCGGATTATGCGCAGCATCAAGCAAAATAGTTGGGTCGCGATGAACAACTTCGCAACGACCAGGTGAAGTAACGGCTGCAAAACCGGCACGAACTGCGTCATGATCTAGTGCGGTGTCGCCAAAGAAAGCCTCAACCGCTACAAGTGCTGTCGCGGCATTAGCGGCCTGGTGCTTGCCGTGAAGGGGTAAGAAAATGTCATCGAAAGACTCGTTTAGACCGCTAATCGAGATTAATTGGCCGCCAACTGCTACTGCTCGGCTAGCAAGTGAGTACTCAACGCCTTCGCGAGCCACATCAATGCCAACTTCAGCAGCCCGGCGCAGTAACTCAATAGCAGCTTCGGGTTCTTGTTGAGAAAGCACACCGAAACCGCCGGTTTTTAGAATTCCGCCCTTGGTCTTTGCGATCTCAGTCAGCGTATTTCCTAGATATTCCATGTGATCGAGCCCGATCGGCGTGATTACAGATACGCCAGCTTGAACCACATTGGTGGCATCCCACTCGCCGCCCATTCCGACTTCGATTACACCAACATCAATTGGGTGTTCGGCAAATGCGGCAAATGCCAGCGCTGTAATTGCTTCAAAGAATGAAATCGGATTTTCAAACTTACTATCCATTAAATCAAGGTATGGTGAAATATCGTTATAAGAGAAAATTAATTCAGATGCACTGATCGGCTGACCGTTAATGCTGATTCGTTCTAAATAGCTTTCTAAATGCGGGCTGGTAAAACGACCAGTACGAAGACCCATTTCAAATAACATCGAATCAATCATTCTCGAAGTACTGGTCTTGCCGTTAGTGCCACCAACATGAATTGTTGGATAAGTTAACTGCGGCGAACCGAGAATGTCGGTTAGTGCTGAAATTCTCTCAAGTGTTGGCGCAATGCGAGTTTCGGGCCAGCGAGCAAGTAGCGCTGCTTCGATCGCATCAATGCGAATCTTTTCCTCAGGAGTCATGCTCATGTAGATGGCAACGCAGCAAGAGCTGCAGTAATTCGTTCGATCTCGGCTTGCGTCTTAACCAAACGCTCTTTAATTTCAGTTACAACTTCTAGCGGTGCCTTGGCCATAAATCCTTCATTGCCTAATTTAACTTGGGCAGTCTGTTGATCTTTCTGAACTGTTGCTAAGTCTTTAGTTAGGCGAGCACGCTCTGCCACCACATCGACAGTTCCAGATAGATCTAGTTCACACTTAACTGAACCAATTTCAAAAGATGCCGTAGGTGTAAATTCTTTGACTTCAAGTTTTAACACAAAGCCCATCGCGCTCGCGTACTTTGCTAACTCGCCATTAGTTGTCAGACGTCCTGGAATCTTGGCCGTTGCTTTAACGCCTTGATCATTGCGGAAACGACGCACCTCAGTAATTACTGCTTGCATCTGAGTTACCAAGTTTTCAGCCATTTTATCAAGGTAGTTCAAGTTAGCTTCTGGCCACTTAGCAATAACCAGGGACTCTCCCCCAGTTAGTGAGACCCAAAGTTCTTCAGTAATAAATGGCATAAGTGGGTGCAGTAAACGCATCAGTTGATCGAGTACATGGCCAAGAACACGCTGACTATCAGCAGCGCTGCCAGTTGCAAAAGATTCTTTAGATAACTCGAGGTACCAATCGCAGAGGTCATCCCAAGCAAAGTGATAGATCAACTCACTTGCTTTAGCGAATTCAAACTTTTCAAAGAGTGAATCGGCATCACGAATTGTTTCGGTCAATCGGCTAAGAATCCACTTATCGATGGCGCTAAGTTTTGATACTTCAGGCATTGGGCCTTCAACAGTTGCACCGTTCATCATCGCAAAGCGAGTTGCATTCCAAAGCTTGGTAGCAAAGTTACGTGAACCGCCAACCCATTCTTCAGCCAATGCTTGATCAGTGCCTGGGTTTGCACCGCGCGCTAAAGTAAAACGCAAAGCGTCAGCGCCATATTTATCCATAAACTCAAGTGGATCAACTACGTTGCCACGACTCTTAGACATTTTTTTACCAAATTGATCGCGCACTAAACCGTGCAACATAATCGTTTTAAATGGTGGCACGCCATCCATGGCAAAAGTACTCATCATCATCATGCGCACAACCCAGAAGAACAAAATGTCATAACCAGTTACTAAAACTGAAGTTGGATAGAACTTCGCTAGATCGGCAGTTTTTTCCGGCCAGCCAAATGTGGAGAATGCCCATTGTCCAGATGAGAACCAAGTGTCTAGAACATCTACATCTTGTACGTAACCAGCAGGTGCACTTTCGCCCGGACCCACAACAACCATTTCACCATTTGGGCCATACCAAACCGGAATGCGATGTCCCCACCAAAGTTGGCGTGAGATGCACCAGTCGTGCATGTTGTCGACCCAATCAAAGTAGCGTGGCGCTAACTCTTCAGGTTCAATCTTTACCGCGCCACTGCGAACCGCATCTGCTGATGCTTTTGCAAGGGGTGCCACCTTTACGAACCACTGCTTTGATAAACGTGGTTCAACAGTTGTGTCGCAACGTGAACAGTGACCAACTGCGTGAATATAAGGACGCTTCTCGGCAACAATGCGACCAAGTTCTTTTAGCTTGGCAACAACGGCAACACGAGCGTCGAAGCGATCCATACCATCGAACTCAGTGCCGCTACCTTCCATAATGCCGTGCTCGTTCATGATTACTACAAACGGCACATTGTGGCGCATCGCCATTTCAAAGTCGTTTGGATCATGGGCTGCAGTTACCTTCACGGCGCCAGTTCCGAAATCAGGATCAACAAGTTCATCAGCAATGATCGGAATCATGCGATTTACCAGAGGCAATAAAACTTCAGTGCCGATCATGTGCTTGTATCGTGGATCGTTAGGGTGAACCGCAACTGCGCCATCGCCCATCATGGTTTCGGCACGAGTCGTAGCAACAACAATACTTTGCTCACCATCGCCATAACGCACTTGCACAAACTCGCCGGCATCATCTTGGTGCTCAACTTCAATATCGGAAAGCGCTGTTAAGCAACGAGTACACCAATTGATTATTCGTTCAGCACGATAAATTAATTCGGCGTCATACATTTTCTTAAATAGTGCGAGCACAGAATTGGACATGCCTTCATCCATTGTGAAGCGCTCGCGTGACCAGTCAACTGAATCACCCATGCGACGCATCTGTCCAAGAATTGCGCCACCTGATTCAGCTTTCCATTGCCAAACTTTCTTAACGAATTCTTCGCGGCCTAAATCATGGCGTGACATTCCTTGCGCAGCTAATTGTTTTTCAACCACGTTCTGAGTTGCAATACCCGCATGGTCCATGCCAGGTAGCCACAAAACTTCGTAGCCTTTCATTCGCTTGATGCGCGCTAAACAATCTTGCAGAGTTTGATCTAGTGCGTGGCCGATATGCAGAATGCCGGTGACATTTGGTGGCGGCAGAACAATCGAGAACGGTTCTTTTGTTGAATTGGCATCGGCAGTGAAGTAACCCGCAGAGATCCATTTCTCGTATAACGGCGCCTCAATTTCGGCAGGCGAAAAGGTTGAAGCTAATTCTTTTCCGCGCTGGCTCATAGGGAGCAGTCTAACCTGCCTTTACTGAACTCAAAATCTCACCATCAAGCAATAAGACCAGTTGATACCCAGCAAGTGCGCGGGTTGTTGAGAACTTGGCGGCACCATCATCGTTTGTCGTAACTTTATAGATAATGGCTTTCTGACCTTTTTTAGTTGCACGGACTTGAAGAGCTTCGTTAGGCAAATTGCTAAGGACGGAAATTGTGTATTTGGTTTTTTCTTTCTTTACAGTGATCTTTCCAAAAGGTTCTTCGTCTTCTCCATCAATTTCTACAATCGGTTCGGGTGTTGGAGTTGGCTTAACGGTTAGAGTTGGACTTGGTGTCGGTGTTGAAGTTGGCTTAACTGTAGGCGTCGGCGTTGGAGTTGGTTTTGGCAAAAGCTGTATCAGCACTGGCAGACCTTTATTTGAAATCTGAATTGATTTCCTAGAGCCAATTGAGATTTGGTTTTGAACAATTGAGAATACTTCTGAGATGGACTCGCTCGTAGCCCCAATGTTCCTAACGATGACGCCGCCAGTAGGAATAAATCGATCACTCAAATCCTGGGATCTTGCACTGACACCCAAAACATCAAATTGTGAGCCAAAAAGATCCATTGCTTTCATGAATCTCTCACGAGTTAAATCTGGGCCAACCGACCCCAACACATTCGCCACAATATATGCGGCATTCATGCCATTCAGGAATCGTTGATCTACCGCTGTTCCTAATGAGTATCTCTGCCCTATTTCAGAAAGAGTTGATACAGAGTTGTTAGAAGTTTCAGAGATTAGGCTGTTGTGGCTAACTGTGTAAATCTCCGTCGAATTAGTCATTGGCAATCCGGCTAATTGAAAGACTTTGAGATTGTATGCATCATAATTTACAAAATATTTAAGATTTAACTTTAAATTTACTGAGTAACTCATAATTAGTCGAGCTAGTCCGGCTGGACTACCTGCATAGATAACTACGTCACCATCTCTAAGTGGACTAACGGTCGAATTACATCCGGAAAGAAAACTTTCGGCACCAGCGGGGAAATTTTTTTTGCAAACAACTTTGGAATCATTAGCTAATTTAGAAATTTGAATTCCATTATCATCATCCTGATAAGCCAAAGCAATTCTTTGGTTAGGTAAAGTGCGATCAATATATGACTTTAGAATCTTTATCTCATTTTTGGAACTTAACTTTGAATAGTAGTTTGTGGAGACGTACTCTGATGAATCTTCAACACTTTCTAAATAACAATCCACAAATAGATTTGGAACTCCCCTCCGTGCTGGGCTGACTGAAGATTTCACAGCTAGTTGATTAGAGCACGATGGAGCATTTGAAATAAAAGCAAATGAGTCAAACGATGAAAGTAATTCTGTCGTTTTGTTAATCGCCGTACCAGGTATTCCCATGTTATCTAGATTCAAAAATACGAGTTTTCTGCCGTAAATTCCACCGTTTGCATTTATATGATCAAAATATGCGTTGACGCCCAAGTAGTAAGAACTGATTCCAGGACTAGCAGCTCCCGTTAGCGGAAAAGTTGCCGCGAAAGTCACAGTAGTTGAAGTAACGCCAGTATTTTCTTCCGCGTAAGAATTATTGAGACCGGTAAATAGCGAGCAAAATAGAATCGCCACACCGGCAAAAGACGTCTTGCGCAAATTCATGAGTGAATCTTATGCGCTCTTCTCTTCTGCACGCTTTTCGCCTCGGGCGGCCCGCTTTGGAATATCTCCCGTGCGCTGCACAAATGTCGGGGTAGCGCCATCGGTGATTGATTCAGGAGTAACAATTACTTTGGCGATATCACTGCGGCTCGGAACTTCATACATCACAGCTAGCAGCACGCTTTCCATGATTGCGCGAAGGCCGCGAGCACCAGTGCCACGAAGTAGCGCTAAATCAGCAATGGCATCAAGGGATTCTGGGGTGAATTCAAGTTCTACTGAATCAAGTTCAAAAAGCTTCGCATATTGCTTAACGAGAGCATTCTTTGGTTCGGTCAGAATCTGCATAAGTGCTTCTTTATCAAGATTCTCAACGCTAGTAAGTACCGGCAAACGACCAATGAATTCAGGGATCATGCCGAACTTAAGTAGATCTTCAGGCATTACATCGGCGAAAATATCTTTACGGTTCTTGTCTTCAGCAGTTTGTAGCGTCGCATTAAAGCCAACGCCAGCTTTACCTGAGCGAGCCTCGATGATCTTGTCGAGACCGGCAAATGCGCCACCAACAATGAATAAAACATTTGTGGTATCAATTTGAATAAATTCTTGATGAGGGTGCTTACGGCCACCTTGTGGTGGAACTGAAGCAACTGTTCCTTCGAGAATCTTCAGAAGTGCTTGCTGCACGCCTTCACCTGACACATCACGAGTAATCGATGGGTTTTCAGATTTGCGAGCAACCTTATCGATTTCATCGATGTAGATAATTCCAGTTTCAGCTTTCTTCACATCGTAATCAGCTGCTTGCAAAAGCTTTAGCAAAATGTTCTCAACATCTTCGCCCACATAACCTGCTTCAGTTAATGCAGTCGCATCGGCAATTGCAAATGGCACGTTAAGCATACGAGCCAGTGTTTGTGCCATTAGCGTCTTACCGCAACCAGTTGGGCCCAATAATAAAATATTGCTCTTGGCTAATTCAATGCCATCTTCGCGCTTTGAATCCCCTGATTGCACGCGCTTGTAGTGGTTATAAACAGCAACAGATAAAGACTTCTTGGCACGATCTTGGCCGATTACATATTGATCAAGGAAATCAAAAATCTCTTGTGGCTTTGGAAGTTCAGTTAAACCAAGGGCTGCGGTTTCGGAAAGTTCTTCAACGATGATCTCGTTACAAAGATCAATACATTCGTCGCAGATATAAACACCTGGACCGGCGATCAATTTCTTAACTTGCTTCTGAGTCTTTCCGCAGAAAGAGCACTTAAGCAGGTCGCTGGTTTCGCCGATGCGAGTCATGATTCTCCTTTAGCGAAGGGCGGGGAGTTCCCTTGCGTATGGGTGAAGCCTAATTTCTTGAGTACATTCTCGCCCGACTTTTCACGCTTATTCTTGTTCGCTCTGAGAGATAATTACTCTGGAATCTCTTCCTTCTTTGGTGGCATTTTCATATCTCGGACCCCAGGGACTCGCATGACCGATAGCCCCATTAAAACGTGGAATATCGAAGCGCCGATTAACAAATTTCGTTCGCCGAAGTAATCAGCGGCTGGACCAACTAGCGCCATGCCCAGTGGCATCAAAGCAGTTGAACCCATGTGATCGATTGAGAAAACTCGACCTTGCAAATGTGGTGGCACTTCTCGTTGGACAGCTGTTGACCACCAAGCTTCCCATGGACCAACTGAAAGTCCGGCAATTAAGTAGGCAATCACAATCACGGTGCCAGAGACCGGAAATGCCAGTGCCAAAGGTGCAACGATCACAATCATCCAAACCAAAATTGAAACTTGTCCCTGATGTTTAACTTTTATCTTTATGCAAAGCAACGCCGAAATAATGCTGCCTATTGAGAAGGCTGCCGCCGATAACGCAAATGGCGTATTCGAAGCAAATTCGCGTTTGGTAATGATCGGTAACAAAACAGTTTCGGCAGCAAGAACCACCATCAACTGAAATGAAACCATAAAGATCATGGCCCCGATCCAAGGGATTTCAATAACGGTACGCAGTCCTTCACGCATCTCAGTTAAGAATGACTCGCGTTCCTTTGGCTCGCTCTTGATCTTTTCTTTAATTTGATTAAGAAAGTAAGTACCGAGTGCAAAAGTAAATGCGGTAATCAAGAAAGTTAAGCGGCCACCAATTAGATAGACCGATACTCCCCCGATACCTGGGCCGATAATTGTCGATGTGCGCACCACAATATTGCGAGCCACATTTGCCGCAGGCAATTTCTCATCAGGGACCAAACTCGGCATGATCGCACCAGCTGCAGCTGCACCGAAGGCATCACCAACGCCTACTAAAAATACTGCAAGGCCTAAGAAAATATGAGGCGTAGCCGGCCCAGATAAGAAGACCATCGAAAACACAATTATCGCTCGCCCTAAATCTGAAGCAATCATTACTTGTTTGCGAGGCAAACGATCTGTCCAAACACCAGCAAATGGTGCACCGATAACTGATGCCAAAATGCGCGAGCCCAGAATTAAACCAAGAGTTGTTGCGTTGCCACCTTGATCAATGATGGTGACTGCAAGTGCAATTGGAAAAGCTGATGCACCTAAAACGAAGATTGTCGTTGAAACCCAAAAGAGACGGTATCCCGGATACGACCAAAGGGATCCCGCCTCAGTTAGTTTTGCAATCTTGCTTTTTATACCTGTAAACACATTGCCTAACCTATTGCATATTTAATTGCTTACGCCTGTGGCTTTGCCTTACGACTCTCGAGAACTTGATCGATTAGACCGTATTCAACAGCTTCAGCAGCGGTAAGAATCTTGTCACGTTCAACATCGGCTGTTACTTCAGCGATTGTCTTATTTGAGTGACGAGAAATTAACTCTTCTTGCATTAAGCGAATACGCATGATTTCAGCAGCCTGAATTTCGATATCAGATGCTTGTGCGTAATCACCTTGCGCAAATGGCTGGTGAATCAAGATACGTGAATGTTCAAGTGCGTAACGCTTGCCTTTAGCGCCAGCAGCCAAAATAACGGCAGCAGCTGAAGATGCTTGACCTAAACAGATAGTCATTACATCTGGGCGAACAAATTGCATGGTGTCATATATAGCAGTTAGCGCTGTAAATGAACCACCAGGTGAGTTGATGTAAATCATGATGTCGCGGTCAGGATCCATTGACTCAAGAGTCAATAACTGCGCCATTACATCGTTTGCAACGGTGTCATCAATTGGTTGACCCAAGAAAATGATGCGCTCTTCAAATAACTTGGTATAAGGATCTAAGCGCTTGTAACCATAAGCAGTCTTTTCTTCAATTGTTGGAAGAACGTAGCGGCTAGTAATTTCATTTACTCGATTGTTGTTCATGCTGTTCCTCCACTACCTGAAACTTGACCAGCTGATCTAACTACCTGATCAACGAAGCCATATTCCTTTGCTTCATCTGCGGTAAACCAATTGTCGCGATCAGAGTCGAGCGTAATTTTCTCGACGGTCTGGCCAGTGTGCTGAGCAATAATTTCAGCCATGATCTTTTTGGTTGCAGCCATTTGTTCAGCTTGAATACGAATATCTGTAGCAGTACCACCAATGCCACCAAGTGGTTGGTGCATCAAAATGCGTGAGTGTGGCAGCGCGTAACGCTTGCCAGGTGCACCTGCTGTAAGCAAGAACTGACCCATTGATGCGGCCATGCCCATGCCAACTGTTGCAATGTCATTCTTTACATATTGCATGGTGTCGTAGATCGCCATACCGGCAGTTACTGAACCACCAGGTGAGTTGATGTAAAGATAAATATCTTTTTCAGCATCTTCGGCAGCAAGTAATAAAATCTGCGCACAAATTGCATTGGCCATCTCGTCGCGAACTTCGCCGGTTAAGAAAATAATGCGTTCGCGTAGTAAGCGGGCGTAAACCTGATCGTCTAGCGCACCTGGACTTGCGTGCGAAGAGCGAGCGGTTATCTCGCTAGTTTGCGGGTTTTGTAAATCCACTGACAGCCTCCTGTTTATTGCGTGTATTGACCTTAACAATTTACGGCGCGAAATGCTTCCCTAATTTGGACAAATCATGCGTAGATTGTCCGTGTTCGCTTACAGCGGAGCGATTATTCAGCGGCCTCTTCGGAAATCGCTTCGCCAGCCTGCGGACGAAGTGCTTCGAGATCGATAGTGGCACCTGATGCATCCTTGATTGTGATGCGGCCAAGTACGCCGGCAAGTGCCTTCGAGCGCGCAACTTCAGCTACCAATGTGGCGATCTGACCTTGCTTCTGAAGTTCTTGTGCGAATTGCTCTGGTGCCATTCCGTAACGCTGTGATTGGCGAACTAAATATTCAGTTAGTTCCATCTCGTTAACTTCTACTGCTTCAGCCTTAACGATTGAATCAAGTAAGAAATCAGACTTAATTGAGGTACGCACTTCTAGATCAACTTCAGCACGGTGTGCAGCATCTTCTAGGCGGCCTTCTGGCTCAAGATAATCATTTACTTCATCTTCAACTAACTTATCTGGAACTGGAATATCAAGATCAGTAATTAACTTCTCAAGAAGTAGATCGCGTGCTTGAGCACCCTGTTCCATCTTCTTTAATCGATCAAGACGTGTTGCAGTATCTGCCTTTAGCTCAGCCAAAGTATCGAACTCGCTAGCAAGCTTTGCGAAAGCATCATCGATCTCAGGAAGGATGCGCTCTTTTACAACCTTAACTGCAACATCAACATCGCCAGTTTCGCCCTCGGCTTGACCAACTAGTTGAGTATTAAATGTCTTGGTATCGCCAGCAACTAAGCCAACGAGTGTGGCATCAAGGCCATCGATCATGCGGTTTGAACCAACTTCGTAAGAAATATCAGAGGCTTTTCCACCATCAATTTCTTCGCCGTTAATCTTTGCCATCAAATCAATTGTTACAAAGTCGCCATCTTTAGCTGCGCGCTCAACTGTTGTAAGAGTTCCGAAACGCTTTGCTAGCTCATCGATCTGCTCTTTGATATCTGAATCAGTAACAACCGCGTCAGGAACTTCAATTGTGATCTTTGAGAAATCAGGAAGTGTTACTTCAGGGCGCACATCTACTTCAACAGTGAAGTGCAATTTCTCGTGATCGATAAATTCTTTGATATCAACTTCTGGGCGACCAACAACTAGAACTGTGTGTTCACGTGCAGCCTTGCCATAAAACTCTGGCAGTGCTGAGTTGATTGCTTCATCAATTACTGTGCCACGACCAACACGTTGATCGATCATTGCTGCTGGAACTTTGCCTTTACGGAAACCAGGAATGTTTACTTGTGTTGCAACCTTTTTGTATGCAGCATCAACATGATCTTTTAATTCTGCGAACTCGACTTCAATATCAAGTCGTACTCGGGTAGGTGAAAGTGTCTCGACCGAGCTCTTCACAGATTGCTCCTTATAGAAATTGGTGACTGTTACTTAAGTACTACTGGTCGGGGCGGGGAGATTCGAACTCCCGATCTCCTGCTCCCAAAGCAGGCGCGCTAGCCACTACGCTACGCCCCGAGGCGTAAGTCGGAAGTCTAGAGGAATTTTTGTGCTCTGATTACCGAGCCGATACCCTAACCCCGTACGCTAGCGGTCACACCGCATGCGGGTGTAGCTCAATGGTAGAGCCCCAGCCTTCCAAGCTGGCAATGCCGGTTCGATCCCGGTCACCCGCTCCAAGCATTTCTGATGAGATTTATAAGCCTCTCCCCGTGTATTTATTCCTCTTTTATGCGACGGATCCGACCTTTACCCCTGCAAACGATCCGCTCGGAACGAGTGCGGCCAAAACCGAATCAGGACTATATAGATTGATAACTAAATCGGAATTTGCATTAGTAGAGGCACCATTAATCACAACGTCTGCATAAATTGTTACCTCAAATACTTTTGCTGAATCTCTATAAAAAGTTCCAGCAGCGTAAAAGTATTTTGCAGTAATCACCGGCGATGCACCTGTAACCGTGAATGAAATTCCCATTATTTGATCAACTGCATCCAAAACATTTGCTGCGTGA
>JAPLAW010000014.1 GCA_026393075.1 Actinomycetota bacterium
CAGGCAGTCTTTGGGGTACTGAGCGAGATCTCATAGCGCGAGCACAAGTTTTCCAGCGGGTATTCGGATCTTGGGCGCCAATTGTGCGAGCAGCGTTTTACTTTAAGAATTATGGCAAGACCAATGGCCTAGGTAATTTCAGAAAGTTCGTGCGCGGAAAGATTTAGTCGCGCAGCGCTTTAGCTAAAGATCTAAAATCTTCAACCAAAATATCAATCTCAGTTTGGCCATGTGCCAACGAAATCAACCATTGTTCATCAAGGCCCGGAGGCGTAATGATTCCGCGGTTTAGCGACCACAACCAAGAGAGTTCAGCTACTTGGAAATCGGTTGCTTTGTAATCGCGATAGTTACGTACTGGTGTTGTAGACCAAGTAATACAGCCCTTTACGCCAAAACCAACAGTGTGCGCAGGCAATTTGTACTCATCAATAATTTCATTGATCCGCACTAGTGCTTGTTGATTTAGTGCTTCAGCTTTTTCAAGAGCTTGCGGCGTACAAATCTGATCAATTGCACGAATACCTGCCATTGCAAGTGGATTTCCGTTGAAAGTACCAAAGTGTCCGAGTCGGCCATCGGTAACAGCGCGCATGTATTTTTCTTTTCCACCGAATGCAGCAACTGGCACGCCACCACCAATTGATTTAGCAAGCGTAATCAAATCTGGTTTCACGCCAAGACGCTGAGCGGCACCCTGATATCCAGCAGTTAAGCCAGTTTTTACTTCGTCAAAGATCAAAATTATTCCGTATTGATCGCAAAGTTGGCGTACTGATTCGAGATAGCCAGCATCTGGCAACACGATTGCAATATTTTCGAGAACTGGCTCGAGAATAAAGCAAGAAATTTTGTCAGCATTCGCTTGGAAAACTCGCTCTAGTGATTCGATATTGTTAAATGGCACGACAAAAACTTCACCTGGGTCAGTTCCAATATTTGCAACTGGGGTTGGGTCATTAGCATCGCCAACTTCAGACAAACTTGGCTTACAGGAAACCATTAACGGATCAAATGAACCGTGGTATCCACCTTCAAGTTTTACAACCGCATTTTTACCAGTGATTGAGCGCGCTAATCGCACTGCATACATAGTTGCTTCGGTGCCCGAGTTGGCAAAGCGAACTTGATCAATAGCAAAGCGCTTACAGATTCGTTCAGCTGCATCACGAGAGATTGGTGAAGGTGTTACAAAAAGCATTCCTTCGGAAAGTGAATTCTTTATTTCTGCAACTACCACTGGATTTAAATGACCAGCGAGCATCGCACCAAAACCCATCGACATGTCTAATAATTTGCGACCATCGACATCGGTCATATATGCGCCTTGTGCTGAAGTGATGGCGATTGGGTATGGGTCCCAGTGCTGGACGGATTTGCCGGTTCCCTCTTTAAAACGAGCCCATTCTTGGTCTAACAGAGCGGCGACTCGAGTTTTGGAGACTGGCGTTGATGTGGCAGGAACTGATCTAAACGTTTGCGGATGATTCGCAGTGGTTTTCATTTTTTGCGCTTTCGACTTTAAGACGATCTCAAAGCCCCTAGCGCCTTACTCCCAACAAATTTTGTTACTTGGGAAGTTTAGCCGTTTATAACTTTTAAGCAACGGGGAGGCTAGTTCATGCGTGGTTTATCGCGTGTTTTCAAGAAATTAACATGATTTATATAGGATCGCGACATGACTACAACCCTTAAAACACGCAAGAAACTGAGCTTCGGCGCTTTTGCCGTTGCGGCTTCGCTAGCGGTAACCATGGTTACCCCCGCATTTATTTCAACAGCACAGGCAGATGTTGTTTATTCAACTCCTAGTGCACCTACAAATGTAACTTCTTATCTATCAGCACGCGGAGTCATGGTTAAGTGGACTGCGTCGGCTACTGCAACACCAGCAATTACACACTATGTGGTTTCAGCTGGTTCTGGTTCATGCCCAATTATTGTTCCAGTATCTGGTCATACAAATGTGACGATGCCAGTTGTTGCTGGTCAGCCTGGCGGAACTCCAGTTGTGCAAGCAGTTAATGCATACGGTTTCTCTGCAGCTGCAAAGTCAAACAAGTCTTACACAGCCGAACAGCTGGCAACAGTTGCATCAGCATCGAACATTAAGTCTGTTCAAGTTCTACAACTTAGCGACTTGCACGGTGCGATTGAAGGATCTCCTGCCAGCTCAATTGGCGCAGCAGTTCTAACAACAGCATTTGCAAATGATCGCAAGAATGCAGCCGCAACAGTTACCGTTTCATCAGGTGACAACATTGGTGCAGCACCACCAATTTCAACTGAGTTTGAAGAAATGCCAACAATTGAATCAATGAACTTAATGAAGTTTGATGCTTCAACTTTTGGAAATCACGAGCACGATCGCAACTTGGCACATGTGCAAAAAGTTATTGGTGCATCTGATTTCCAATGGGTGGCATCTAACTACGGCGACGCATCACTTGCTGCGCTGAAGTCAGGCACTAAGGCGGCTAAGAGCTTCACCATCATCGATCGCGGTGGCGTGAAGATCGGCATCGTCGGCTCAAATACCGAAACCACTATTGAACAAGTATTCCCAGGCAACCTGGATTACACAGATGCTTCAGGCGTTAAGCGCACCATTCAGATTCAAGCTGGCGTAGCCGGGATCAACGCAGCAATTGTTGCGGCCAAGCAAGCTGGCGCAGATGTTGTAATCGCAGTTATTCACCAGGGCTGGTCTGAAAATACTGGCGGGGTTGCTCAAGGCATATTGAATGATATGGCTAAGCAAATCAAGGGTGCTGCTGCTGTTTATGGCGGACATAGCCACCAAACATTCTCAACTTTGGTTCCAGGATCTCAAAAAGTTTACGGAACTTTGGTTGGTCAAGTTTTGAACTCTGGCGTTGAATACACTCGATCACAAATCTGTGTGAACACTGACACCGACAAAGTACTTGGTGCTTCAATTGAAATAGTAAAGAAGGCAGCTATCGCAACAGTTGCTGCTGATGCAACTGCAGCGGCACTAGTTAAGAAGTACAAGGATCAACTATCCGCCAAACTTGATATCAAGATTGGTTCAGTATCTGGCGTATTCCCACGTGGTGGCACACCAGCAGTTGAACGTTCTGGCGAAAACCCAATGGGTATCTATATTGCTGACCTACTTCGCGCTAAGTACAAGACTGACTTTGCGTTAACTAATGGTGGCGGTATCCGCGATACTTTCCCAGCCAAGAATTACACACCAGCAGATACCAAGTTGGTACGTACTGGAACTGGTGCACTTGATGTAACACTTGGTGATGCGCTAACTGTTTACCCATTCGGTAACCAAGTTGCAACCACAATCGTTTCTGGTGAGAACTTATGGAAAGCGCTAGAAAATGGCGTGGGTGGAAACTACCCAGGCGAAGGTCGCTTCCCACAAGTATCAGGACTTAAGTTCTCCTTCGATTCAACCAAGGCAGTCGGAAGCCGAATTGTTTCGGTAACCAAACTCGATGGAACTGCAATCGCTAAGGATCAAACTGTTTACACCCTAACCACACTTGATTACATCATTTACGGTGGCGATGGATATGTAAATGTGTTCTCTCCTTCAAAGGCCAAGGTTTTCGGAGCTCTACTAGATGTATTTGTAGATGCACTGAAGGCTGATCTGGCTGCTGGCAAGGTAACTCAAGTGCCAGCACTTGATGGTCGTGTTAAGAAAGTTGCTTAACACTAAAACAACTGATTAGAGATCAGGGGCGCATCCGATAAGGGTGTGCCTCTGATCTATTTTTACGCGATAAACTCTGCATCTATGAGTCTGCAAGCGGAAAAACCCACAATTATTCTGGCTACCAGCAATGGGGTCGGAATGGGCCATCTTGCTCGTGCCAGCGCAATTGCACTCGAGCTGAAAGATATTGCTAACCCAATCATTGTCTCAATGGCCGGCGGCGTTGCCGAAGTACCAAATTTCGTTGGCGTTCGATGTGAATATATCCCGGGCCGCGATCGTGGTTGGATGCCCAGAAAACTTTGGGATGCTTATTTGCGCGATCGCTTGCTTGCTCTAATTGAAGAAACCGATGCGCAAGTTCTATCTTTCGATGGCGTAGTTCCTTACCCAGGTGTGATCGGGGCTAAGTTAAAGAAAAATGATTTAGCCCTAGTTTGGGTTCGTCGTGGTTTGTGGCAGAAAAAACCACAAGGTTTAGCCCTTGGTCTGCAATCAATGATGATGGATGCAATTATCGAACCTGGTGACTTCGCTCGTGTTTATGATCATGGCCCAACAAAAAATCGCAAAGACGCAGTAGTTACTTCAGCCGTTTCGTTGTACCAAGAATCAACGGCTCTCGGTCGCGATGAAGCACGACTAGCGCTAGGTATTGATTTAAATCGCCCAGCCGTACTTGTGCAACTAGGTACTGGCGATAGCGATGTCAATGAAAAGATGACGGCGGCACTAAAAGGTTTAATTGGTTGGAAAGATTTGCAAGTTATCCTTACTAAGAAGCCAATTGATGCTAACGGTAATTCGCTAGTTCCAGAAGGTTTAGAAATTAAACAGGTCCGCTACTTCCCATTAGCTAAAGTTCTGCATGCCTTTGATGCAGCTATTTGTGCAACGGGCTATAACGGCGTGCACGAATTACTACCTGCCTTGATCCCAACGGTTTTTGTTTCAAATATTCGTGGTACTGATGATCAAGAAGCCCGCGCTCAGTGGTGCCACGATTTAGGTTATGCGCTTCGAGCCGATCAAGGCGATTTAACAAACATCACCGAAACCGTGAAGCTGTTACAGGATCCCGAAGAACGGGCGCGGCTACACCGCATGTGCAAGAAGTTACCTGTGGCAAATGGCGCCAAAGAAGCAGCTCAGATTCTCTATGAAATGGCCACAGTTAAACATGGTGCGCAGCCTGCATTTAGCGCCATAATGCGCTTAAAAGCGCGCGATTTTGGCTTAACTAGCTTTCGCCAATTGGCAAATGCCGTTTATCGCCAACTAGCGCTGATTTATCGCAAATTTAATCCGCACATTGTGGTTCAGATCGTAAAGATTGACCCACCTCATTTTGGCGATGAGACCGACCCGCAAACAATGCGCAAGTTAATCAATGGTGAAGTTCGTTACGAGCATTTAATTAGCGGAGCTTCAGCCAATTATCGCCGTCGCCGTGATGAGATAGCATCTGCTGCATACGGCACTTCAAGACGTGTTGTTAATACTCAGAAAGAACCGCTATGAATTTAAGAACATTCATCAAACGCAGTAAAGCTGGCAATTTAGTTTGGCGAATCTTTATTGGTGTTATGGGCGGAACTGTCACGGTATTAGGAGCAATAGCTCTAGTTGCACCTGGCCCGGGAGTATTGATTTTACTTGCTGGCCTTGGAATTTTAGCTACCGAATTTGCTTGGGCAAGCAGAGCCATGAATAAGACCAAGAGTATGGCACAAACTGCCGCTGATAAAGTTGGAATACCAACTTGGGTAAAGTATTTGATTTTTGCTGGTGCGGCAGTGTTTTCAATCCTAGTAATTATTTACTATCACATGAATAAATAGTTCTTAATGAAATTTCAGTGAGCGTTTTCTGTCCTAGTAATCTATAGTTCTCTAAATGAGCGCAACTACATCAACTCCAATACATCCAGTACTTACAAATCGTCGTAGCCCAAGATCATTTGATGCCACCGCCACTATTTCTAATGAGGCGCTGCTAGCAATCTTAGAAGCCGCACGTTGGGCACCGTCTGCGAATAATTTTCAACCTTGGCGTTTTCATGTAGGAGTGCGCGGCGACGAAGTATTTACTTCGATTCTTGGCACCCTGGTTCCGTTTAACCAAAGTTGGGCCAACCGCGCATCAGCTTTAGTTTTGGTCTCTGTTGTTGATCAGAATGAAGATGGCTCCCCCCGCCCAATTTCAGGCTTCGATGCTGGTTTAGCAGTTAGCCAGCTGACTTTTGAAGCTCACAGTCGAGGTCAAGTAGCCCATCAGATGGCTGGTTTTGATGCCGCAAAAGCGGCCGCAACCTTTGAGTTACCAACCCAAATCGCGCCTATTGTTGTAATTGCAATTGGCACCCAAGGTCCAGCCGAACAACTTGAAGGCGTTCTACTTGAGCGTGAAAATGCGCCGCGTCAGCGCAAAGACCTAGCCGAAATTGTTTTAGCTGGGCTGCCTAACTAAAAGCGAGAACGAATCTCCCAGAGATCAACAAATACTGGGTTAAATAAAGTACTCGCTAATTCAACCATTTTCACATGGCGATAGCGCCACTCTTGTAGTCCTTCGTCAATATCTAGCAAGCGCTCACAAACACCAGCACTTTCTGGGTCATTGCGATGCACATCTAGCAAAACATCTTGCACTGCTGGATTAGCAACATATGCAACTGATTTATCACGAGCCAAAACATCAGCCGGAATTGCATGACCGCGCTTTGAAATGTAAACCAGCAATGAATCCCAAACTGAATTATGACTAGTAATTTCTGAAATATCACTTTGCACATCTGCTGGTAGGTGCCCGGCCATTGCGCTATCGCGACGACCAAGAATTGCCTCAACTTTTCTAAATTGGGCAGATTGGAAACCGCTAGATGATGAAAGATAAGAGCGGAAACTATTAAATTGCAGTGGCGTCATTGTTTCGAGAATATCAATTTGTGCGACGCAAACTTTCATGATGGTGCGAATGCGCCCAAGTAGCGCAAGTGAGCGATGGGTATCGCCGGCTTCTAGAGCAACTTGCGCAGCTAAGAATTCATGAATTAACTGCTTAAACCAAAGCTCATAACTCTGATGAATAACAATAAAAAGCATTTCATCATGTTCTGGGCCATCTGAAAGAGGTCTCTGCAAACTAAGTAATTCATCTATGGCTAGATAAGAAGTATAAGTAAGGGCTGGATTTACCTGATTTTCGCTCATGTAACTCTCGAATCTGATTTTTCAATTTTTTCATATTGACGGGTAGTTACTAGATCACGAATACGCTGAAAACCATCCCAAATTTCCACATAAGAGGTAGGTAACGGTGAGATTGCTAAGCGAATTGAATCTGGGGTGCGATAGTCAGGAATCACATTGGCGAACTGTCGAAGAGCTACGCAGATACGAGCCGCATCTGGGTGCCCGATTGAGATATGGCCACCACGTTCATTTGCATCGCGCGAGGTCAGCAGCGTGAAGCCAAGGTCAGCCAACCAAGCGTCGTATAGCTCGATCATCATTTGAGTTCCGGTTGCGCACTTATGTGAAATCTCAGTTATGCCAGCTTCTTCAATTATCGAGAACGCACTCTTAATGCAGCGTAATCCGATTAAAGATGGACTGGCAATTTGGAAACCACGAATTCCTTCAGCGCGTTGAAAAACTGGGCCCATACCAAATTGATCGTCTTGTGAAAACCAACCTTGAATTGGAACTTGCAGTTCAGCTTGCACGCGCTTGTTTACATACAACCAAGCTGGTGCACCTGGCCCAGAGTTACCGTATTTATATGTGCAACCGACAGCAATATCTACACCGTTAGCATCGAAATTCATTTCAATTGCACCAACTGCGTGACTAGCATCCCAAAGTAGAAATGCACCAAAGCTGCGAACTAAGTCAGTTAAAGACTTAATATCATTGCGCGCACCTGAGCGATATTGAATTACTTCTAGCGTCACAAGTGCAACGTCGTCAGAGAGATATGGTTTTAGAACATCAACTGTGATTAATTCATTGTCAGCAATTTTTGGATCTTCGTTATCAATAATTACTAAGTTCAAACCAAATTGCTTAGCGATACCGTCGAGAATATAGCGATCGGTTGGAAAATTAGCCGCATCAGTAATTATTGTTTTACGACCCGGGCGCGCATGAATTGCCGCTAAACAAAGCTGGTAGAAATTAACTGAAGTTGTATCGCAAGCCAGAACCTGACCAGCAGCAGCACCTAAAGTCGCTCGACCAATTAAATCGCCAGTTGGCTGAGCTTCATCAACCCAATGACCCCAGCCATTTACTACTTCTGGGCCCCATTCCTTAGTTAAGAAATCAGTTACCGCCACAACAGTGTCATGTGGCAATCGGCCCAATGAATTTCCATCGAGATAACACATATCTGGGTCGGTAATCACATAACGCTCTTTGAAATGGCGTAAGGGGTCTGCGGCATCGAGTGCCAATGCATATTCGCGGTCAGTAACCTTCATGCCGTAAAGGTACGCTTTCCCCCTATGGCACGCAATCTTGTTAACGTCGAAAGCGTAAACAAAGCCTTTGATATCAAGCAATTACTAGTTGGCGTATCTCTCGGCGTTGCTGAAGGCGAACGCATCGGAATTGTTGGGCGTAACGGCGCCGGCAAGAGCACGTTAATGAAATTAATTGCTGGCATCGAGCAACCAGATTCAGGTCGAGTGACCAAGAGTAATTCAGTCAAACTCGGAATGCTCAACCAAGTCGATATCGCCGATAAGGCAGCGACAGTTCGAGATGTTGTGTTGGGCGATAAAGCAAAACATGAATGGGCTAGTGATGCCGGCGTTCGCGAAGTATTTACCGGTTTATTTGGCGGCTTTGATGATCATCTATTCGAACGCACATTTCTTTCTTTATCTGGCGGTGAAAGACGTCGCGTTGGCTTAGCTAAATTACTAATTGATGATCTTGATTTAATTCTGCTTGATGATCCTACTAACCACTTAGATGTCGAAGGTGTTGCATGGCTGGCAAATCATTTAAAGAATAGAAAAAATATTGCCGTAACAGTGGTAACGCACGATCGTTGGTTTCTAGATGAAGTCACAGATCGCACCTGGGAAGTTGTCGGCGGTAAAGTCGAAGAATACGACGGTGGATATTCAGCATTCGTATTAGCTAAAGCCGAGCGTTCTCGCCAAGCTTCAGTACTTGATCAACGCCGTAATATGTTGATTCGTAAAGAATTAGCTTGGTTGCGTCGTGGTGCGCCAGCTCGAACCACTAAACCGAAATTTAGAGTTGATGCGGCAAATGAATTAATCTCAGCCGAACCGGCTCCGCGTGACACCACCGAGTTGTTGAAATTTGCCCAGAACCGATTGGGAAACACTGTTTACGAGGCGCATCATTTGCAAGTTCGCGCTGGCGACAAAGAGTTAATTGACGATCTTTATTGGAATGTTGGCCCCGGCGATCGCATTGGCATTGTTGGAATTAACGGTGCCGGCAAAACAACTTTAATGCGCACATTGGCTGGTGAAATTCAACCTAGCGCTGGAAAATTAGTTACGGGCGTGACCGTAAAAGCGGCTTTCTTAACTCAGCATTTAACTGAACTAGACCCAACTTGGCGCGTGCTAGAAGCTGTTGAAAAAGTAGCTTCCCATATTGAACTCGGCAAAGGTCGCACGCTTTCGGCATCTCAACTTTGCGAGCGATTAGGTTTTGATCGCGATTCACAGTGGACTCCAGTTGGTGATTTATCTGGCGGTGAAAAGCGTCGACTGCAATTAACCAGATTGCTGATGGAAAGCCCTAACGTTTTGATGCTCGATGAGCCAACTAATGATTTTGATATCGAGATTTTGACTGAGTTAGAAGATTTACTTGATAGTTATGCTGGCACGCTATTAATTATTTCGCACGATCGATATTTCCTTGAGCGGGTATGTGATCGCTTTGTTGGTTTGCTTGGTGATAAGAAGTTGCTTGATTTGCCACGTGGAGTTGATCAATATTTAGAGCTACGCGAGAAAGCTATTTCTGGAAACTCAACTAAAAAAGAGAATAAGTCAACATCCTCAGCTGCCGAACAGCGCCAAGCTAAGAAAGATTTAACACGTATTGAACGCCAGATCGCTAAGCTAGAAGAAAAGATTGTTGAACTGATTGCTGAGCAAGAGAGTGCACAATTTGACGCCGAGCGATTGGCTTCCATAACAGGTGAATTAATCGCGTTAAACAAAGATAAAGAGTTACGCGAAGATGAATGGCTGGTAACTACCGAAATTCTCGCTAATTAGTTCCACATTGATTGGCTTGTTGTTCACTGTCTATTGGCACTCCATTACACATTAAAGAAGTAACTTTCGCTCAAGTCATTGGGACTTACATGTGAGCAGAGAAAAGGTTACCTATGAAACTTCGTTACAAAGTTGCTGCCGTAATTGGCATTGCGGCCCTGGGAACATCAGTAAACATTGCGGTTTCGGCACTTGCTAAACCAGAATATATTCTTGCTACTAATTCAGCTGTAACAATTAAGCCATTGGCATACGCAGGCGATCTTAAAACTGGCACTGTTGTGCGCGGTATTCCAGACGGCATGGGCGCATATAAGAACGAAAATGGTGGAATTTCACTTCTCTCAGTTCATGAAATCCCTTCATATAGCCCAATTGCACAGCTTTCTAAGTCTGATTCATCTCAGTGGGGCGTATCAATTACAAAATTCAATATCTCACCAGCATCTAAAGTTATTACTAGCGCATCTGATTTCATTAAGAACATTAGCTATTACAACTACAACACTGGCGAATATACAAATACTCCTATTGGTGGCGCACCAGCTGGTACCACAAAAGGTATGGATTGGAACATCAGCCGTTTTTGTTCAGCCACACTTGTGCAAGCTGGAAGCCTCGCATTTAAGTCAGGCGACACTACTTATGGCTACGAAGGTCCAGTATTCCTAAGTGGCGAAGAAGATGGCGATAGCGGATATGGCCGTGGCTTTGCATTCGACATGGATGGAAATGGCGTTCAACTTCCTCGCGTTGGTTTAGCTTCATGGGAGAACTTGATGCCGAATCTAAAGCCAGGCATGAATACAGTTGTAATGGGCAACGAAGATGGCTCAGCTACTGATTCTCAACTGTTTATGTATGTTGGAAAGAAAACAACCACAGGTTCTTTCGCTGACAAAGCTGGACTAACCAACGGAACTCCTTACGTTTTGAGCATCCCAGAGATTGCTAACGACAATGCTTTCCGTGCGAAGTACGGTAAAAACAAAGCAGTAGACGTTACTTTCAACAAGACAATCTGGAATGCAAATATGACAGATCAGCAAAAGGATCACGCAGCTCAAGGTACTGAGATGACACGTGTTGAAGATGGTGAATGGGATCCAATTAATCCAAACGTTTTCTACTTCATCACAACAGAGTCGAATAAAGATAAGGGAGCCACTGCGCCAAATCCTGCGGAGCCAACTTTCTCACGCGATGGCGGAGCAGTATGGCGCCTAACTTTCGTCGATGGCCAGAACCCTGATAAAGGCGCAAAGCTTGAGCTGCTACTTGATGGATCTGAAGCACCTTACTTAAGCAAGCCAGATAACTTAGCTGTTACAAAAAATGGCGTTCTTCTTATCCAAGAAGATCCAGGTAACAATGGCCACGTATCTCGCATCGTTGCGTTCCGTCTCTCTGATGCAAAAATAGCAACTGTCGCAGAATTCAATAAGGAATATTTTGCGCCAGGTGCGGCTAAATTCATAACACAAGATGAAGAATCATCTGGAATCATCGATGCTACTTCGCTATTTGCCCGCAGCGGAGATAACAACTCGTACTACTTGTTTAACGCCCAAGTTCACACAACCGGTGTCATAGCAAGTCGTCCTGACCTTGCCTGGAAATCAAAGACCAGCAAGGCAGCATCCGATAAGGCCGCTATCGAAGGTGGCGCTTACTACTTAATGACAATCTCGAACTGGGATGACGTATTTAAGTAACATTTCAAGTTAAGAATGGGCGGCTCACCGTGAGCCGCCCATTCTTATTTAATAAATTAGTTAAACTTCACTTATGAATAAATTAACTCATGCAATCGAAGTGACCTTATTCCGCGCACGTTTTTTACTAGCGCCCCTATACCTAGGTCTTGTTGGCGCCCTGGTGCTGCTCTGCTGGCGATTTATTGTTGAGTTCTATCACATAGCGCAACACATCGGCGAAGCTACTGCGCAAACATTTACCTTAGAACTTTTAGCGCTACTTGACTTAACACTGCTAGCAAATTTAATTCTGATGGTGATCTTTGCTGGATATGAAAACTTTGTATCACGCATTGATGTGGCAGCCGAATCAAAAGATCGCCCACACTGGATGGGAACCATTGATTTCTCTGGACTAAAAATCAAGTTAATTGGTTCACTCGTTGCAATTTCGGTAATTGAACTATTAAAAGATTTCATTGAACTTGCCGGAGAAGATCACGTTGGTGGCGGCACCAAGTGGCGCATCGTAATTCACTTAACTTTCGTAGCATCTGGAGTTTTGTTCGCACTAATGGATTGGATTGCTGACAAGCGAGAGTTCCACGGCACACATAAGTAATGCGCCTTGACTTATTAGCAGCACTTTCCGGTCTAATGATCGCGCTTCAAGCGCGGGCAAATGGCGAGCTTTCTCATCGTCTAAATAACGGAGTAGAGGCTGCGCTAGTTTCATTTGGATCCGGACTTCTGATCATTGCCGTGATTTCGCTCTTTCATAAAGGCATACAAGAGGGAATTACTAACCTTCGTGTTGCAGTTAAAGCTAAACAAATTCCTCGCTGGCGACTATTCGCCGGTGCTCTTGGTGGAACTTTTGTCGCCTTTCAAACCCAAGTAGTACCAATCATCGGCGTAGCAATCTATTCAGTGGCTTCCATTGCCGGTCAAACTGCAATGTCTTTGTATGTAGATCGAATCGGCCTAACTGGTGGTGGCAAGAAGTTGATCTCAAGACGCCGAATTGCAGCGGCAGCTTTGACGGTATTAGCGGTACTTGTTTCGGTATGGGATCGCATTGATGCTAAAGATCTATCAATGTGGGCAGTTTTTTTCGGGGTTTTAGCAGGTGCCATCGTTGGAGTTCAGAGAGCGCTTAATGGTCAGATCAACGAACACTCCAAACAGAGTTTCACCACATCGCTACTCAATTTCATTATGGGCACAGGCTTCTTAGTAATTCTTTTAGTTATCGCAGTTATAGCAAATTGGTCTGAACTTGCACCACTTCCGGCAGGCCCTTGGTGGATTTATACCGGCGGCGTAATTGGCGTTATTTATATTGCTTTTACTTCAACCATTGTGCAGCATTTAGGAGTTTTAACTTTCACACTTTTTAGCGTTGGGGGCCAATTAGTTGGCTCACTGCTAATTGATTTAATCTCACCAACCAATGGCGTGAATGTCAGCGCCTACTTGGTGACTGGAATAGTTATGACGTACTTTGGGGTGATCGCCGGAGGCGTAAGTAATTCACGAATCCGGAAACCATCGAAAGCGCAATAAAGAAGAGCGCAATCAATTTAGAGTTTTCATCAATCCAAGGGAATTGAACTGCGTAATAACCAAGTAAAGTCATTCCGACTCCCCAAACAAAAGCACCGAGTGCGTTGGCAGTAAGAAATCGGTAATAATTCATCTTTGAAATTCCAGCAATCGGTGGCACAAAAGTTCGAATCCAAGGGTAGAACCGGGCAAACACGACTGCCCACCAGCCATACCGCGCGTAGAAACGTTCAGCACGTGCAATCATCTTATGAAATCCAGGCCGTTTACTTTTCTCCAAATATGAACGTCCGACCGTGCGGCCAAGTGCGAAACCAACTTGGTCGCCCATAAAAGCGGCAAAGAAAGTAATTGATACCAGTAAAAGAATATTTACGTTATTCGTAGAAGCGGCAACTAGCCCAGCAAAGAACAAAAGTGAATCACCAGGAATAAAGAAGGCAACCAGTACTCCGGTTTCCAAGAAGATGATTACACCCATGAAGATATAGAGCAAAAACGGGGCCATCGAGCTTAAAAACCCTTGGTAAGAGGAGAAATCCATTAACAGCTCTTCTTTACCGCCGCTGCAACCGCTGTGACTACTTGAGGATCAAAGACGCTTGGAACGATGAAAGAGGCATTTAATTGTGAGGCACTTACACAATCAGCAATCGCTTCAGCTGCTGCAATCAGCAATGTGTCAGTGATTTTATGTGCATTTGCATCGAGTAGCCCACGGAAGATTCCAGGGAAGGCTAAAACGTTATTTATTTGGTTTGGCTGATCACTGCGACCAGTAGCCACTACTGCGGCATATTTACGTGCAATGACTGGGTCAATCTCAGGATCTGGGTTTGCTAGCGCAAACACAATTGAACCAGTGGCCATTGCCGCGATATCTGCCTCAACTAATACATTTGGCGCGCTAACGCCAATAAATACATCAGCAGAACTCATCGCATCATGAATATTGCCATTGAAATTACTTGGGTTGCAATTATCAATAAACCATTGACGCATTGGGTCATGATCAGCTTTAGTCTCTTTGCAGATCACGCCATCTTTATCAAAGGCAATAATGTTTGTGGCGCCACTCTTGGTTAGCAATCTAGCGATTGCAGTACCGGCAGCACCTGCGCCACTCATAATGATCTTTACTTGGGATAGATCTTTCTTAACTAATTTCAAAGAATTGCGAAGCGCAGCTAGAACCACGATTGCAGTTCCGTGCTGATCATCATGGAATACCGGAATATCTAGGAGTTCACGTAAACGCGCTTCAACTTCGAAACAACGTGGGGCAGAAATATCTTCGAGGTTAATGCCACCATAAACTGGAGCAATCAACTGAACAGTGCGCACGATTTCATCAACATCTTGCGTATCTAAACAAACTGGCCAAGCATCAACATCGGCAAAGCGCTTAAAGAGCGCAGCTTTACCTTCCATAACTGGCAACGCTGCAGCTGGACCAATATTGCCTAAGCCCAAAACGGCTGAACCATCGGTTACTACAGCCACGGTATTTCGCTTAATAGTTAAGCGGCGAGCATCAGCTGGATCGTCAACAATTGCTTGGCAAATACGCGCTACGCCAGGGGTATAGGCACGAGAAAGATCATCGCGCGTCTTTAGCGGCACCTTTGATTGAATTTCTATTTTGCCACCGAGGTGTAATAAGAAGGTGCGATCTGAAACTTTACGAACTGTTAAATCCGGATGCCTCGAAATCGAGCTAGTAATTACATCGGCATGTTCTTGATCAACTGCATCGCAAGTAATATCAATTACAACTCGCTCTAGAAGAGACTCAACCACGTCGAGCGCGGTTATCGATGCACCCGCTTCGCTAATAACAGCGGTAATTGCAGCTACCGGTTGTGAATCAGGATGTCCTTCAACGCGAATCGTGATGCCATAGCCAGGACTTGTACTTGCCATTTATACAACACCGTACAAACGATCGCCAGCATCGCCAAGACCAGGAACAATGTAACCATGTTCGTTGAGTTTTTCATCAAGTGCGCCAGTTACTAACTTAATATCAATCTTGGCATCTTTAAATGCATCTTCAACAATTTTGATTCCTTCAGGTGCTGCCAAGATACAAACTGCAGTTATATCTGATGCACCGCGTTCGATTAAATAGTTAAAGGCCGCAACTAAAGTTCCGCCAGTTGCCAACATTGGATCAAGTACGAAAACTTGGCGACCAGTTAGATCTTCTGGCAAGCGGTTGGCATATGTGCTTGCTTGTAAAGTTTTTTCATCTCGCACCATTCCAAGGAATCCAACTTGGGCCGTTGGCAGCAACTTAACCATGCCTTCTAACATTCCGAGGCCCGCGCGCAGAATCGGAACTACTACCGGAGCCGGAGAAGCCATTTTGATGCCAGTAGTTTTTGTAACTGGTGTTGTAATTTCAACTTCTTGAGTGCGCACATCTCGAGTGGCTTCGTAGGCCAGTAGCGTCACAAGTTCTTCGACCAAGTGTCTAAAAGTCGGTGAATCAGTTTCCTGATCGCGCAGAACCGTTAATTTATGCGAAATTAGTGGGTGATTTGCTACGTGAACTTTCATAACGCAAACCATACAGGGGTTTCTTTCCGCATAAATAAGTGCCACTATGTCTGCATTGGAACTTTCGGAATGTTCCTTCGTGGCGAAGCGGTGAGGGGTGGGAACGTGACTGAACTCATTAACGAAGTCGATATCGCCGTTGAGGCTTGGCATGAAGACGGCCGTTGGACGCTAGCCAATCTGCCTGATGCCCAAGATCTACCCGCAATTATTGATCGCCTTAAATCACAACAAACAAATGGTGGCGCAGTTGCGCTAATTTCAATCGATGAAGAGTTTTTTATCTTAATCAGAGTTCTTGGAACTCATATTTATATGTTCTTAAGTGATGTTACTTGCGCACTTGATTACGAAGTTGCCGAGGAGTTCCTAGAGATTGCAGATCTTGATCAACCAACCGATGAAGATGAACCACTTCCAGTGGGCCACAAAGATATTTTTGCCGATCTCGGAATGCCACACATGGAACTACTTGCCCTCTGTGATGATGGCGAACTTTTCCCAGATGAACAATTAGAAGCAATTGCTAAGCGATTAGGTTTTGGCAACGAGTTTGCAGAGCTACTAGAACTTTGATTCATCAAGATCTAATGCGTTCGGCAATTGCAATTGCACAGAGCGCCTTAATAACAGATGACGTACCTGTCGGTGCGCTAATTGTTGATTCTGAAAATAATGTAATTTCAACCGGATATAACGAACGCGAAGCGCATCAAGACCCAACCGCACATGCCGAGATCGTGGCAATCAGGCGCGCTGCACAAAAATTGGGTACTTGGCGATTAGATGACTGCAAACTAGTTGTAACACTTGAACCTTGTGCAATGTGTGCAGGTGCGATTGCACAATCACGAATTAATACGTTGATATTTGGTGCTTGGGATGAAAAAGCTGGCGCAGTTGGTTCGGTTTGGGATGTTCTGCGTGACCCGCGTGCAATTCATAAAATGGAAGTTATTGGTGGCGTGCTCGAAGCAGAATGCGCTGAACTATTAACTAACTTTTTCCGTCAGCAATAATTTGAGGTATCCTCACCCACGGTGGCGTGTCTGAGCGGCCAAAAGAGCACGCCTCGAAAGCGTGTGTTGGGGAAACTCAACCGTGGGTTCAAATCCCACCGCCACCGCCAATTAATTGAGTAATAAGTAAAAGGTGCTACTTAAGTAGTTCGTATGAAGGATTCAAAATATTCATTTTGCCGTCGTTATCGGCAACCATTCCTTCGGCGCGTAATTCGGTGCCAATATCAAGGCCCCGGATCTCACGACGGCCCAAGAATTGCAGCGTTACGCCACCGGTTTCATCCCAAATTTCCACATTAATTACTGGAGCTGCTCCGCTTGGCGCGGTTCGAATCGAGGTAACTCGACCTTGAATATGTGCGCGTTTGCGCCAAACAATATTTCCAATAGGTGTGATGTTTTCTGCGTAGTGACTTACCGGTTCAGCAGATTGCGCCACCACAGATTTAACTTCAGCTTTTACAGCAACTGGTTTAGCTGCAACAGGTGCATCATGTTTGTGATTTTCTACCACAAGTGACTTACCAGAAATCATTTTCGAAACATCAAACGGCATAATCGTGGCAACCACTCGTGATAATTGCGAAATAGGAGCGGCAATATCTTCTGCAGTTTGATCATGTAGTAATCGGCCAAGTACGCCAGAGTAAGAACGACGAGGCAATAGCAAAGTTAATTCAACATCTGCTTGTTCAGTCATTCGAATTGCGTAATCGAGCGCTGCATTAGGTAAGCGACGATCAGGGCAATCGATTAATTCGAGCTCCACGTCGTCGACCGCATCTGATGCTGCCCAAGCTGCTTGAATATCTGCAGCACGACGATCATCGATTACAAAGTGGACTGCCGAAATTTTTCGAGCATTTAAAGTTCGGGCATATCGAACAACGCTAATTGTTGCGAGGTCTACTGAATCAACCAGCACAGTTACATCGTGGCGAGTGATTGAAGTTGCACGTTGCTGTTCGCTTTTAACAGTTAGTGCCTTCTGTTCTGCGGTGTATTGGCGACGTAAACGCAAGAAAGAGAGAACCGCGATAGGTGCAACAACCAAAACAATCCAGGCACCTTCAGTAAATTTAACAACCGAGAAAATGATTACGATTACGAAAGAAACCGCACCAGCTAATCCGTTGATCACAAATTTAACTTTCCAACCATCGCCCTTATTTTTTCGGGCGTGCTTAGCCATTCCAAAGCCAGCCAATGTGAAACCGGTAAATACGCCAAGGGCATAGAAAGCCACCAAGTGCTCTACCGAACCGGCAGTCATAAACGCAAGCAATAATCCACCGCCAGCAAGCAGCAGAATTCCATTAGAAAACGCTAATCGGTGCCCGCGCTTACTTAGTTGGCGGGGCAGATAACCGTCGGAAGCCACAAAGTTACAGAGCAATGGGAATGCGCTGTAAGTCGTATTGGCGCCTGCGAAAAGGATAAGCATCGTTGCCAGCTGAACCAAAATAAACATACCCTGACCAAAAACTCCAGTGCCAACTGCAGCTTTTGCGATTTGAGAAATAACCGTTGGCGTACCGGACTCATATGGCATTGCGTGAATTTGATGAGCAAACCAGGAAACACCTAGAACCAAAGTTCCGAGCAGCGAACTCATAATTACTAAAGTGCGCTTTGCGTTATCTGCTTCAGGTGCTTTAAACAACGCAACACCGTCGGAGATTGCTTCTAGACCAGTAAGAGAAGATCCACCATTGGCAAATGCGCGAAGCAAAATAAATATTGCGGCCCCTGTTAGCAAGCCACTTGGTTGACCAACTTCAACTGCGCCGGGCAAATCTGTTTCGAGCAACGGCAAAGTACCAGTGAAATATCGATATAGACCACAAGTAAATACGATCAACATTGCGCCCAGGAATAAATAAGTTGGTAACGCGAACGCTTTTCCAGCCTCTTTAACACCACGTAGATTTCCGAAAGTTAAGAATGCAATGATCGCAAAAATCATGTGCATCTTCCACGGTTCTAATTCAGGAAATGTCGAAATGATTGCAGCAACACCAGCGGCACTTTGAATCGCCAAAGTTACGATGTAATCGAGCATGAGTGCGACAGCCGCAATTTGTGCAACCACCGGACCGAAGTTATCGCGCGATACAACATAGGCACCACCAGTTTTGGTGTAAACCTGAATAACATTTCGGTAAGAAAGAGTGATCAAAACTAAAATTGCTAAAACAACGCCAGTCATTGGCATCAAAATTGTGAAGGCCGCTAAACCAAAAGCGGGAAGTAACGCGATCAAAATCTGCTCAGAACCATAAGCTGAAGATGAAATACAGTCCGAAGATAAAATGCCGAGCGCGTAACGCTTCTTCAAGCGCTGATGGTCGAGCGAGTGACGGTTTAGCGCACCACCCAAGAACCACTTCTTGATCTTGTAGGTGAGCGGGTCGCGCAGATGCGCATGATCCTGAAGCGCAACCGGGGCTGGGGCTCCATCAGTCCAAGACTTAGGCACTTTTACTCCTTGTTAGAGGCTCTATCTTAGATTGTTATGCTCTCCTTATGCGCACACAACTCTATATAAATGGCCAGTGGGTGCCGGGTGCAAGCACGGTTGCCGTAACTGATCCCAGCGACGGTTCAGTAATTGCCCAAGTTGCGATCGCCGATGATGCGCAATGTGAGGCTGCGATTGCAGCTGCCGATGCCGTAGCCGTTGAGTGGGCTGCGACTGCGCCACGATTCCGTTCTGAAATTCTGCGCAAAGCATTTGAAATCATGACCGCTGAAATTGAAGAGATTGCAACTTTGATCTCTCGCGAAAATGGAAAAGCAATGCCTGATGCTCGCGGCGAAGCAACTTATGCTGCCGAATTTTTCCGTTGGTTTGCCGAAGAAACTGTGCGCACCCCAGGTGATTTCAGAATGTCACCTAGTGGCGACAAGCGAATCATGGTCACTCATCAACCAATTGGTTTATCAATTTTAATTACACCGTGGAATTTCCCAGCCGGTATGGCAACTCGCAAAATTGGCCCGGCAATTGCTGCTGGTTGCACCATGATTTTAAAACCAGCAACTGAAACTCCATTAACTGCAATGCACATCGTTGATATTTTGGAGCGCGCTGGATTGCCTAAGGGTGTTTTGAATTTAGTGATTCCAGAAAAAACTGGTCCAGCAATTTCGAAGATGCTACATGACCCGCGCGTTAAGAATTTATCTTTCACTGGTTCAACTGAAGTTGGTCGCGTTCTACTTAAAGAAGCAGCTGATCGAGTGATTCGTTGTTCAATGGAACTTGGTGGAAACGCCCAAGTTATCGTTCACGATGATGCCGACCTGGCAGTCACGATTCCACAATTGCTATTGGCAAAGATGCGCAATGGTGGCGCTGCTTGCACATCAGCAAATCGCATTTATGTGCAACGACCAATCGCCGAAAAATTTATTGCAGAGCTAACTAAATCAATATCAGCCTTCGTTCTCGGTCGCGGCACTGATGCCACAACAACGCTAGGTGCCAGCGTTTCGGTCAAAGAGCGCAACAAGATTGCTGAGTTAGTTGATCAATCAATCGCAGCTGGTGCCAAGGTCGAAACTGGCGGCAAAATCCCCGATGGCGTAGGCGCTTTCTACCCAGCAACCGTGCTCTCGGTGGCTAAAGACAACCCAATCTTGAAGCACGAAATCTTTGGCCCAGTTGCCCCAGTCGTTATCTTCGATACCGACGCCGAAGGAATTGCGCTGGCCAATGACACTGAATTCGGACTTATTAGTTACGTATTCTCAAGTGACTTAGCTCGTGCGCTTCGCACAGCAGAGGCAATGGAATCCGGAATGGTTGCGATCAACAAAGGTGTTATTTCAGACCCTGCCGCACCTTTCGGTGGCGTTAAGCAATCTGGTTTAGGTCGCGAAGGTGGCTTCGATGGAATTCACGAGTTCCTGCAAACTAAATACATCGGCGTGCAGATCTAACTGATTAATGAGCAGATCAGAGCTAGAAGCTACGGGCGATTATTTTCCTTTACGGATCTCAAGCGCTGTAGCAATTTCAGGAACATCTAATTTTCCAGTAGCTACATCTAAAACAATCCGCTCAGCCGAATCAACATCGTTATAGATGTCGTAACCATTTAGCAAACAAAAAGTTCTGGTTGCTGCCCAAGCCAGGCGTTTATTTCCATCTATCAAAGGATGGTTACGAGCAATTGAATGCATGAGCGAAGCTGCCTTGAACTCAAAACTTTCATAGGCATCATTGCCGAATACTGTGGTTTGAGGTCTTGCAACAGCAGCTTCTAATAAACCTAAATCTCTAACTTTTAATTTTGGAATTAAGGCTTCAGCAATTTCTAGTAAGTCGTGAATATCGAGGAAGTCGATTGCCATTACTTAGATAAACGATCGAGAAGTTCAGCATCTTCCGTCGCTATCCGACTAATCGCATCCTTCAATCTTTTCTGACGCTTTGAGATGTATTCATCAATTGCCGTTAGTGCAACTTCATGCATCGAAGTTCCCTCATTCTCGGCAACCTTTTTTAATGCAGCACTTTGCTTATCGGACAGTCGTAATGTCATTGCCATGCGTAAATGATACCACAGTGGTATCACAT
>JAPLAW010000019.1 GCA_026393075.1 Actinomycetota bacterium
CCGCCGCCAACCATGGCTACACGAGTTGTTGTGTGATGCGGCGCGACGAAGGGTGCCAATAAAGATTGCGGTGCGCGATTTCCTAAGGTGCCAGCAATTGAATGTACGGCGGTAACTTCAAGAGCTTGAGCAATAGATAACTTTGGCAAGATCGTCGGTAAACGTTGCGCGATCATGGTTTTTCCAGCCCCTGGTGGCCCAATTAAAAGTAAATGATGTCCCCCAGTTGCGGCAATCTCGGCAGCTAACCGTGCACGCGGTTGTCCTGCTACATCAGCAAAATCCAATAAGCCTTCATCGCTTTCACATTGCAGATCAAGTGGTTCGGCTTCAGCTCGCTCGCCGGTTCGTAGCCAACGTAATACTTCAGCCAAAGTTTGCATTGGAATTATTTCTAGATCGACCATCAACTTTGCTTCAGCCAGATTTGCAGCTGGAACTACTGCGCGTGTTATGCCTGCCTTTGCGGCTGCTAACAAAGCCGGAAGCGCCCCGCGCACGCTGCGTACTTTTCCATCGAGGGAAAGTTCACCTAAGAAAACCGTGTCTTCGCAATTTGGCAAAGTTTGATTGGCGATTAGCAACGCGACTGCAATTGCTAAATCAAAACTTGGCCCGCTCTTTGGCAACCAGGCAGGTGAAAGCGAAACGGTAACTTTGCGATTAGGCCAGAGTTCATTGCTATTGGTGAGTGCCGATCTAACTCGATCACGTGATTCAGAGAGCGCTGCATCTGGCAGACCCAACAAGGTGTAGGCCGGTAAGCCATCGGCGATATCAACTTCGACCGTGACTAAGTTTCCGGCGAGTCCTTGTAAACCAACCCCAAACGTCATTCCCAAACTCATAGAACGTTTGCGCGCAATTCAATAGTGTGCGAACCATCGCTTGCAATCAGAACTGCTACTGCATCGATTTGGTAATCGCACCCCAGCGCGCCATTAGTAGCTAACCAAGCCAGTGCCAATCGCTGAATGCGGTGAGCTTTAGCGCTATCTATAGCCTCGAGTGGATGCCCGAAGGCTGATGAAGAACGAGTCTTCACCTCGATCATATGAATTAGCCCACCGCGATCTAAGGTAACTAGATCAAGTTCGCCTTCGCGGATTCGCCAGTTGCGGGCCAATATTTCATCGCCACGATTAAGCAGATATTGCGCCGCAATTTCTTCGCCGGCTGCGCCTGTACTTAGATTTAAACTTTTCTTCTTAACTGTTCTCATAACGCCAGAGGCTATGGAGCGGCCCTGACTTAACTAGTTAACGCGAATTGCCTTGTGGTCGATAAGTAGCTGTGGTTACTTAATTAGCGCTGCCACATTTGAAAATGAACGACGATGTTCTATGCACGGGCCATTAGTAGTTAGTGACTGGCTATGGCTGGCAGTGATATAGCCCTTGTGCCCGGCAAAACCATATGCCGGATATTTTTCACCAAGTTGGCGCATAATGCGATCTCGGTAAACCTTTGCCAGAATTGAAGCTGCACTAATTGTGTGAACTACTTGATCGCCTTTCCAAACTGCCAAGTTAGGTAGCGCTAAACCCGCAATCGCATAACCATCTGTTAGAACATAAGCGGGAACAACTTTTAGAGCTTGAACTGCTCGACGCATACCGTCAAGGTTTGCCGCATGAACCCCACGAGCATCAACTTCGGCTGCTGGAATTTCAATAATGCTGTAAGCAAGTGAGTGCTCGATAACTAAATCAAAGAGTTCTTCGCGTTTGTTCTCTTTGATTTCTTTAGAATCGCGTACCGGTGCTAAATCTGGATGAAACGGATCTTTTAAGATTACTGCTGCCACAACTAATGGGCCAGCACATGCGCCACGACCAGCTTCGTCAACTCCGGCAATCGGTGAAATACCAGCTTCAATTAATAGCTGCTCAATCACTTTCATTTTTACTTCTTAGTTTTAGTTACGACTGCTGGTTGATTTAAGGCATCAACATTTGGTACTAACGAAATATTCTTAATTGGCCAGATGACCGCAAGTACCCGACCAGTAACTCGATTAAGTGGCACAAAGCCCTTATTTATATCCTCTTGGTGATAACGAGAATCAGCGCTTGCGCCACGATGATCGCCCATTACCCAAAGCTTGCCTTTCGGAACAGTGACATCAAAGTTCATATCACTTGGCACATTGCCATCAAAGATGTATGGCTCAACCATCTCTTGGCCATTAACGGTAATTTTTCCAGTGGTGGTGCAACAAATTACGTGATCGCCTGCAACGCCAACTACACGCTTAACTAAGTACTGTTTAGCTGGGTTTGGCAAAATACCAACTGCAACTAGTGCGGCCTTGGCTTTAGCAATTACAAATGGTGAATCACTGACATCGGCCGCCGGTAACCAATTATCTGGATCGCGGAAAACAACTACATCGCCGCGCTTTATATTATTTGAGATAAATGGCAGACGATTAACCGCTACGCGATCATCGATCTGAAGTGTGTTCTCCATCGAACCTGATGGAATAAAGAAAAACTGAACCAGAAAAGTTTTAATGAAAAGCGATACGACAAGTGCAACAACAATTAGAACTGGAAATTCTTGTAGGAAAGACCGCTTGCGTCTCATCTGCGCAAACCGAGATTAACTTTAGAAGTTATTCGGCTGGCTTATCTTCGGTTGCAACAACTTCTGTTTCAACCACAGCTTCTGGAGTCGCAACTTCAGCTGGAACCTCGGACACAGCAATCTCTGCTACTGGCTCGGACACTACTGGTGCTTCAACAACAGCTTCAACAACTGGTTCTGGAATAACGACAGGTTCTGGTGTTGAAAGAATTCCATCGCCGTAACCTTCAACGCCATCGCGCTTTTCACGAATCTTGGCAGCCTTACCGCGGAGATCGCGCAAGTAATAAAGCTTGGCGCGACGTACATCGCCCTTCTTTACTAGTTCGATCTTTTCAATAACTGGAGTGTGTACTGGGAAAGTACGCTCAACACCAACGCCGTAAGAAACCTTACGGATGGTGAAAGTTTCGCGAACGCCATCGCCTTGGCGACGGATTACGATTCCCTGGAAAACCTGAAGACGGCTCTTGTTACCTTCGATAACGCGAACAGAAATCTTGAGCTCATCGCCAGCACGGAATTGCGGGATGTCTTTGCGCAGGGATGCTGCATCAACGGCGTCAAGAATGTTCATTTTCGTCCTCTTTATCTAGATCTAGTCGCGGCTTAAATAACCACGGCAGACTGCGTATCTTGCCATAGGTCACCGCTTAAGCGTAAATCGAGCGTGAGCTCGCTATTGGGCCAGACGGAAGGAGAGCGTGGCGTGCAGGGCTGGGGCTGCGGCAATCGTGGTGCCCGCAATGGTGGTGACCTTGGCGCCTGCCTCAGTTGAGATCAAACCGCCGGCTGCCAGATCCCACTCTTGTAGGCCTTTTTCAAAGTAGCCATCTAGGGCACCCATTGCCACAAAGCAGAGATCAACAGCAGCAGCGCCATTTCGGCGAATATCGCGAATTCGAGCGAGTAATTCAGAAAGTTGGGCTAGCTGAGCCGGCCGAGCATCGACATCGTAGGCAAACCCAGTGCCCACAAGTGCTCGGTTTAGTTCGACGCCTTCATTGCAAGCGATGGCTTGATCATTTAGGAAAGCGCCGCCGCCACGGCTGGCAAACCAAGTCGAATTAATTGTGGGCGCAACAACTACCCCCACTACAACGCCATCAGAATCTTTCGCCGCAATGCTCACATTCCAACCAGGCAACCCATATAAATAATTAACCGTGCCATCGAGTGGATCAATTACCCAAGTAATTCCTGATTGTGAGGTTCGCTGCGAACCTTCTTCGCCGATGATGCCATCGTCTGGGCGACTTTTTAGAATTTCGGAAACGATGTGGTTTTCGCTCTGGGAATCCATCTGCGTGACCACATCAATAGCAGTTGATTTGGAGGTAACCTCAAAAGCTGCTGGGCGGTTTTGTAGTAATTCGCCCGCTTCGCGCCCTACTCGTTTCGCTAATTCCAGAAGTTCTGCGATCAACTTTGCATCAGTCATTGCTCAATTCTACTCCCTCCGAAATCCCGCTAATGTCACGGCTCATCGGTTAGGCTCTGAAAACTATGAGCGAACTGCGCGTGAACGGCAAGTCTGAAGATGGCCTATACCTATCTCTACTAGATAGCGAAGGCAAAGAATTCAGCGTTCGAATTAGCGACACTTTGCGTTCAACTGTTAATCAACCGCGTTTGATGTCAGTGCAAGATGAAGAAGCTGCGCCGATTTCTGTTAAAGAAATTCAACGTCGTTTGCGCACAGGTGAATCACCAGAATCTATTGCGCAAGACGGAAACATCACGGTTGAAAAAGTTGAACGTTTCAGCGGACCAATCTTGCAGGAACGTCAATTTATTATTGATCAAGTTGCCACAGTTATCGTGCGCAAAGAACCTGGTCGTGAACCAGTTAACTTTGGTGATGCAATGGTTCTGCGACTGGCACCACGCGGTGTTGATATCACGCAAATTAATTACAACTGCTGGCGAATTGAAACCGGTATCTGGACTATTCAAGTTTCTTATCCAACTTCTGATGGTCATGGCATCGGAAAATGGGAATACGATCCAACTCGTCGCGCGCTAAACGCACTCGATGACAATGCGCGCTGGTTACTTGGCGAAGAAACTCCAGCACCACGCGCGCCACTTGAACCAGGTTTGATCTATACCGAACAAGTTGATCGCAACCCACGTAGCACTGAACCTGTGCGCGAAACACCTCGCTTAGTTTCAATTCGCACGGATGCTGATACAGAGTCTGCAAAAGATGGTGTGCAAGGTCGGGCAAAGGTGCCAAGTTGGGATGAAATTATGTTTGGCCAGAAGAAAGACGAAGATTAATTAATCGTCTTTTGCAGTAACGGCACATAATTCTCAATTTCAGTCAGTGCACCATGATGACCAACCATTGACCCTTCTAAACTTTCGCGCTCTTGCTCAATCAAAATTACGCCACCTTTAGCGATCGCAATAATTTCACCCATACGATCAAAGGAATCAGCAGTGGGATGCGGACCAAATAAACCAGCAGTAAGTGCATCTTCGCGGGTGTAGATCTCGGCGCGATTGCCTAGAAATTCTTCCCAACGAGATTTAACTTCGGCTCGCGCAGCTACTGAATCAAGGCCGACATCTAGATATAGATGGCGGGCACGAGGCTCCCCCGCAATCGTGGCAATGCCAGTTAGTAATTGATTGTCGCGACCCATCACAATTTTCTCTTCGACATTAACCATGCCGTGGTCAGCCGTTAGCCAAATTCGGGTGCCTTTTGGAAGTTCAATAATTAATTGCTTAGCCATGTGATCAAGCATCGTAAGAGCTGCTAACCATTTATCCGAACCAACGCCATCGTTGTGACCGGCGGAATCAAGATCATTCATATAGAGATAAACCAGGGCTGGTGATTTAGCCAAAGCCAATTTAGTTTGGGCAACTAAATCATCAACTAAATTTGCGCCGCGATAAGTAGCACCACGAAACACAGCTTGAGTGAATCCAGTATTTTCATAACGTTTAGCTGCCACATGCGAAACATTTACCCCAACTGCTGTTGCTCGCTCAAAAAAAGTTGGTACTGGTTGCCAATAAGTTGGATCAACCCGATCATCCCATTTCAAGGCATTTAGAATTCGGCCATTGCTACGTGGCACTCGCACGGTGTAACCGAGCATGCCATGAGCACCTGGCAAAGTTCCAGTCGTTAAAGTTGCCAGTGAGGTAGCCGTGGTTGAAGGAAAAGCAGTTTGCACTCGCCCACTTCGGGTAAAGGTTAAAAGCGTCGGAATATAGTCGGCGTATTTATCAATTACTTCATCGCCTAAGCCATCAATTAAGAAAAGTACCTCGCGGCCACTTGGCGATTCACCAGCTGATATTTCATCACGCGCATCTAATACCCCAAGCCCAGCAACAATTGCCGGCAAGATTTGGTGAAGATGCATGCGTTAAGGTTAGGGTATGAAATCCGCACTTGTCTTTTCGCCCGAGGTAGCAGCTGCGCTAGCGAGTAATTCGCCGATTGTTGCCCTCGAATCAACGATTATCAGCCACGGATTGCCACGTCCTTCGAATTTGAATGTGGCCCGTGAAGTTGAAGCAATCGTGCGCGAACATGGTGCAACTCCAGCAACCATAGCGATTCTAGATGGCGAGGTTCATATCGGATTAACTGATGAGCAACTGGTTGCAATCGCAAACCGTGATGACATCAGCAAGGCATCTAGCCGTGATTTAGCCATTTTGGTGGCGAGTAAGAAATCAGCTGCCACCACTGTTGCGGCCACTGCTCACTTAGCGGCGCAAGCTGGCATTAAAGTTTTTGCAACTGGCGGTTTAGGTGGCGTGCACCGCGGTGCCATTGAATCATTTGATGAATCTGCCGACTTAACTGCGCTTTCAACGCTAGACATCACCGTGGTTTGCGCTGGCTTTAAATCAATTCTCGATGTTGGCGCAACGCTTGAACGGCTTGAGACGCTAGCAATTGGCTTAGTTGGTTATCAAACAAATGCATTTCCTGGTTTCTATCTAACTGATTCAGGATTCACCATTGAGCACCGCGTTGATTCAGCAGCTGAGATTGCTGCGGTAATCAAAGCCCGTGAATTAGTTGGCACTAATAACGCAGCCCTGCTCGTGGCCAACCCAGTTATGAAAGAGATGAATCCCGCCAACCATGATCAAATTTTAGCTACTGGTTTAGCGAAAGCAGAGGCTGCTCACATAATCGGCAAAGATGTCACACCTTTCTTGCTAGAACATTTCCATACCACTTCACATGGTGAATCGTTGGCCGTAAATATTGAAATCATTAAATCAAATAGCGCACTTGCCGCTGATATTGCAGTTGCTAGTAATTAACTAAAAATGTCGAAAATACTCTGCATTGGTGAAGTAAACCTCGATGTAGTTGCAGTTATTTCTAGCGCTATCAATTACGGCAGTGATACGGCAGCCAAGGTTTCTACTCACGGTGGTGGTGCAGGCGGCAATGTTGCTGCTTGGCTACGTATCGCCGGCGCGCAAAGTCATATGTTGGCGCGCATTGGTAAAGATGCTGCTGGTGTTGCAGTGCGCAGCGAATTTGATCGCTTGGGTGTTACTTACTCTGAAATTGATGTTCATGGCGCACCGACTGGAATCGTCGTTGTCATCGTTGATAAAGATGGCGAACGCAGCATGTTTCCCGACAATGGCGCAAATAGCGGTTTAACTTTGGCTGATCTACCGGAACTCGATTCTTTTAACGCAGCCTACATTTCTGGCTACGCACTTCTTGATCCGAAATCTCGCCCTGGAATTCTGCAGATGATTGGCAAAATAAAAGCTGCTGGGCTAAAGATTTATTTGGACCCGGCCACAGTTGGCGGCATGGCTGGCGTACCAATTGCCGAAATTCGGGCCTGGATTAATCAAGTGCATTGTTTATTGCTCAATGAAGATGAAGCGAAGTATTTATCTTCAACGACTGATCTTGAGTTAGCAATTGCAGATTTATTGCAGATCTGTCCCACCATCGTGGTCAAACGAGGATCACATGGCGTTATTGCAGCTAATCGTGGTGCTGAGGCAATTTCATTACCGGCAATTTCTGCTCAAGTAATTGATACAACTGGTGCTGGCGATAGTTTTGCTGCTGGATTTATTGCCGCCGACCAAGCCGGTCTTGATTTCACGCAATCACTAGGTGCCGCTCTGACCATCGCAGCCAAGTGTGTTGCAATCGTGGGGGCGCGCCCAGCCCTAGATGCGCAGGTTTAGCCCAACTTATTGGCAGAATCACCGCCATGGCTACGGCAAAGACACCCTCTAAGAGCGCCGCAAAATCGAAAAAACCAGTTGGTCCTAAAGCTGGCGAGTATCCCGGCAAGATTGTTGACGTTGATGTTTCCTCTGAAATGTCAGAATCATTTCTCGAATACGCATATTCAGTAATTTATTCACGCGCACTTCCTGATGCTCGCGATGGATTAAAGCCAGTTCACCGTCGCATCCTGCACCAGATGTCTGAAATGGGTCTGCGACCTGAACGCGGTCACGTAAAGAGTGCTCGGGTAGTTGGTGAAGTAATGGGTAAGTTGCACCCGCACGGTGACAGCGCAATTTATGACGCACTAGTTCGCATGGCGCAAAGTTTCTCAATGCGTTTGCCACTAATCGATGGCCACGGAAACTTTGGTTCACTCGACTCTGGCCCAGCTGCAATGCGTTACACCGAATCTCGTTTAGGCACTGCTGCAATGGCGATGGTTGCTGAGACCGATGAAGACACCGTTGATTTTGGCCCTAACTACGACGGCCAACTACAAGAGCCACTCGTTCTGCCTGCGGCCTACCCAAACCTTTTGGTTAATGGTGGTTCCGGTATCGCAGTAGGTATGGCTACCAACATGGCGCCACACAACTTGGGTGAAGTAATTGCGGCCACTAAATATTTAATTGATAACCCAAAGGCAACTCTTAAGCAGTTAATGAAGTTTGTACCAGGACCTGATTTTCCTACTGGTGGCGAAATTGTCGGCATTGAAGGAATTCAAGATGCTTACGAAACTGGTAAAGGTTCGGTAAAGGTGCGCGCTAGCGTCGAAATTAGCAAAGTAACTACTCGCAAGATGGGTATCACCATCAAGGAACTTCCTTTTAATATCGGTCCCGAAAAAGTTGTTGAGCGTATTGCCGACTTGGCTAAAGCAAAGAAGATTCAAGGTATTTCAGACATAATTGATTTAACTGATGGCCAGACTGGTACTAACGTGGTTATTGAAATCAAGAATGGTTTCGAACCTGAAAAAGTACTTGAGCAACTATTTAAGTTAACTCCGATGGAAGATGCATTCGCAATCAATGCGGTAGCACTTGTTAACGGTCGCCCACAAACTCTGGGCTTGAAGAAACTGCTTGAAGTATTTATCGAGCACCGCATCGAAGTTGTGCGTCGTCGTTCCGAATTCCGCAAAGCAAAGGCAACATCACGATTAACTCTGGTCGATGGCTTGCTCAAGGCAATTATCGATATCGATAAGGTAATTAAGATCATTCGCGGTAGCGATGATGCAGCTGCTGCTAAAGAGAAGTTGATCAAAGACTTTAAATTAAATGACGAACAGGTCACATATATTCTCGATATGCCACTTCGTCGTCTAACCAAGATGAGCAAAATTGAATTAGAAACTGAAGGCAAGGAACTCAAGAAGACAATTGCTGAATTAACAGCGTTATTAAAGTCTGAAGAGACCATAAAAGCTCAGGTTTCACTCGAGTTAACCGAGGTCGGCAAAGCATTTGCTACCCCTCGTAAATCTCGTATTTCAGCCGCCTAATCTTCAGTTAGACTGCGACGTGATTTCAACTCAAGCCCTTGAACTACGCGCGGGCGCACGTCTGCTAGTCAAAGGCGTAACCGTGCGAATTAACAATGGCGATCGCATCGGTTTCGTTGGTCGTAATGGTGCTGGAAAATCAACGCTGGCCAAAGTATTAGCTGGTGAAAACATGCCCGCCGGCGGCGCCGTAAATCGCACCGGCAAGATCGGCTACTTGCCCCAAGACCCCCGCGTTGGCGAAGAAACTGGCAGCGTTATCGAGCGCATCTTGTCTGCTCGTAATCTTGATCAAATTTCCCATCGCATGCGCGTTGTCGAAGAAGAGATGGCAACTTCTGAAGGCGAAGCACTTGAAAAAGCAATGGATCGCTACACCCGCGTTGAACACGAGTTCAGTGCTGCCGGTGGCTATGCCGCTACCGCTGAAGCCGAAGCAATTGCTACTTCCCTTGGAGTTACCCAAGCGGTTTTCGATCATGAACTAGCCACGTTATCTGGTGGTCAACGTCGTCGTATTGAACTTGCTCGCATTCTTTTCAGTGGCGCCGAAACACTTTTACTTGATGAGCCTACGAACCACTTAGATGCAGATTCAATCAACTGGTTACGCGATTATCTTTCCAAATACTCTGGCGGCCTAGTAATCATCTCGCACGATGTTAACTTGATCGAAACTGTTGTAAACAAGGTTTTCTACCTTGATGCTAACCGCAACGTAATCGATGTTTACAACCTGGGTTGGAAAGCTTATTTATTACAACGCGAGCAAGATGAGCATCGCCGTAAGAAAGAACGTGCTAATGCTGAAAAGCGCGCCGAGATTCTGCAGAAACAAGGCGAGAAAATGCGCGCCAAAGCTTCTAAAGCAACTGCGGCCCAAGGCATGTTACGTCGCGCCGAGAAGTTACGTTCTGGTCTCGAAGATGTTCGCGTTTCCGACAAGGTCGCAAAGCTTCGTTTTCCTACCCCTGCCCCTTGTGGCAAGACTCCCCTGTCTGGTGAAGAACTTTCTAAGTCTTACGGTTCACTTGAAATTTTCACAGACGTAAGTTGCGTAATTGATAAAGGTTCTCGTGTGGTAATTCTTGGCCTTAACGGCGCCGGTAAAACAACCCTTCTTCGCATTTTGGCCGGTGAACTTGAATCAGATACCGGCACTGTTGAAGCAGGTCATGGTTTAAAGATTGGCTACTACGCGCAAGAGCACGAATCCCTTGATTTCGAACGCACAATTCTTGAAAACATGATGGCTGCTACACCTGATATTCGCGAACCTGAAGCACGCAATGTGCTTGGCTCATTCTTATTTGTCGGCGATGATGTTCATAAGCCGGTTAAAGTCTTATCTGGCGGTGAGCGAACTCGTTTAGCTTTGGCTGTTTTAGTTGTATCTGCTGCAAACGTGCTGCTCCTTGATGAGCCAACAAACAACCTTGACCCAGCATCGCGCGCAGAAATCTTGGCCGCTCTAGCTGAATATCAAGGCGCAGTAATTCTGGTTTCGCACGATGAAGGCGCTGTCCAAGCACTTAAGCCTGAGCGCGTTATTTTGTTACCTGATGGCGATGAAGATCTTTGGAAAGATGATTACTTCGATTTGGTTGCAATCGATTAAATCTTGAGCTTTTTTGCGCGCTTATTTCTATTTTCACTGGAATAAATCTTTTTGTCTCAAGGGTCTCGGTTTTATAAAAAGGTGACTTAGACTTAGTTCAAAGGAGCTTAAATGAAAAACATATCTGAAAAACCTGAAGCTAGCGGAACTCAAGAAAAGTCCGTTGAGTTTGACATGGCACAAATGGATCTCAATGCCTCGCTGGCATCTTATTTAGCGGAACCCGGCGACCAGAAAGCTCTCATCCCATTAAGCCGTTTATCAACTTCAGCCAGAAACGTTCTACTCAAGGTGCTCCATCGGGCACAAGGTGAAGTCACTCATCCTGACGATGAATTTCGATTGAAGGCTCTCGAAGAAATTACCGTTCAGCATCTTAAAGATGCTCGAAACGTGGGCTCGACCAAAGCAAATGAATTTCTCGGTGAGTTAAATTCAATTATCACAGAAATGAACACACCTCCTGCTCCATGCAAAAAAGACCCAATAGAAATAATTGAATCCGCCGAAAGTATTCTTAACTTTAAATACATCAATTTGGATTTGGAGAAGGTTCTTTTCAACCATAAACGAGCTGGAGAACGTTCTCAAGAAATTTTGCGAAGTAAAGAGGAAATAGATGATGCTACAAAGCGTCGACTCAAGTCAGAGAAAATAATTGGAACACAAGCGGACTCTCTTCTTTGGGAGTCCATGCAGGCTCTCGTAATTCACTACGCAAAGTATTATTCTGGAAAAGGTATACCGTTTTCGGACCTGATTTACCAAGGCAAACTAGGACTATCGATGGCTTTTAGGAAATTTGATCCAGAAAGCCCACATAGCTTTTCACTATATGCGACATGGTGGATCAGGCAAGCGATGCAGGTCATGTTCGAAGAAAATGTGGATTCCAGTTCTCTCGAGACGTCAGGACTAAGTGAAGATAACAATAAAAATACGAATTTATTTGGGACCTTAATTTCGCAAATCGTATCTCTCCTAAACTTCGCTTCTACTAGGGAGATCAATATTTTTGCACTTAGAATTGGATTAGTCGATGGGGCTCCAAAGGATTTAGATGCTATCGCGCAGATCTATGGAGAATCAAGGGAACGAATTCGCCAGATCGAATCTAAGTTTATCTCGAAAATTGGCTATTACCTCAAAGAGAGTCCCTGTCCTTCATGCGGGGAAACCATTACAGCTATTTCGCATGAAACGATTCTCAAGAGAATTCCTGCAGCAGTTGAACTTACTGAGTTAATTTCACAGTGCGGCAATTACTCTGAGTATATTGAAAAACTGGTTTTTGAAGATTCAGATTTGCATTTGAGTCCTGAGAACCTGCGAAATTTATTCAGGGTCATTTCACAGGAAGAACTCGCACAGAAAATTGATTCGACTATCTCGTCCTGGTAGTTCAGAGCGATTCTATTCACCGCTTCCGAGTAACTCGTATACGAAAGACCTTACTTCCGTTAACTCTTAATCCGCAAGAGGTGGCTGAAGGACTATTAGCTAAGTACTGAAAAGTTCACCTTTTGAACGAGAAAGTGCATGTAATAGTCCTAGTAGACATCACTAAAAAAGATTAAGTAGTAACGAGGTAGTAACGCATTTGGATGGGAATAAAGCGCTCGACGTTTTAGTTCTATGTCTCAAGTGTTGTGAAAAGACGAACAGCTCGTCCCAGGGGGAAGCGCAATACTCTTAACGAGAGGTAAGAGAAAGTGATTAACTCCCCCGCATCAGGCAAGAAAGTATCTAATAAGCCTAAGAGAGCCAATGGCCGAGGCAGCATCTATCAGATTACAAAACCCAATGGCAGGAAAGTTTGGAAAGCTGCCATCAAAGATATCAACGGCAAGCTACGCACTAAGAACTTTACGAAATTATCAGAGGCAGAAGACTGGGTTTCAGACCAAAGACGCGCTCGCGACCTGGGTGAAAATACCTACGCAACTAACCCCAAGATGACGGTGGCAGAGTTTCTGGTCGGCTGGGCTAATACTCAATATGGACCAGACCAAGAAAGCACACAACGTTCTTACTTGAGTGTCATCAAAAACCATATTGCGCCTGCAATCGGCAAGATAAAGGCGGCAGAGTTGAATACAAAGACAGTAGAAAGCCTTCTCCGTGACATGCATGCCAATGGATTAGGTGCTGGGACCATAAGAATTACCCGCGCTGCACTTTCCGCGGCATATAACGATGCGGTGCGCTTAGGGGATTTAGTGCGAAACCCAGTGCGCAACAC
>JAPLAW010000046.1 GCA_026393075.1 Actinomycetota bacterium
AAATATATTGGCCAAATTTCGGATAAGCCGCTTCTGGTGTGATGCCAAATGTTTTCTTAAATACGCCCTTCCACGAGGGGCAAGTCAGTCCTTCTTGGCTAACTGGATAATCACAGACACCTATCCACGCGTCTTTAAGTCCAAGATAGAAACTTTGGATCGCATCATTTCCATAAGTTCCACCAAGATACTGAAAAGCCATCGAACCTAGAATGTAATTTATCCAAGGGTCACATTGGCTGCCCTTTTTGGTTTCGTTCTGAACGAAAAAGTCGGCCCAGTAAGAAGCAGGTTTTGATTGAAAATCAGGTTCTTCACCCATCGTTGGAATTCTTGATAATGCCTGAAGCCAGAAGTTTCGATACATTGCTTGGCTATTGCGTCCTGCCAGCAAGAATCCGTAATAGTTAGCATTTCCTTCTCGTACCCAACACAACATTGGGGCCATTGAGTTGCCAAGTTCGTATCGCTGCACTACGTGAGTAAATTCATGAGAAGGTACTTGAGACCAGAATGCATCGCCCCAGTTTGCCTTGGTGCTTCCATTAAAGAATAAGGTGGCAACTTCACTCTTAGTGTTACCGGCTGCGCCTCCACCCATAAATCCATCTGGTTCGGCCTTGGCTCTTGCTAATTTCATATCTAGCCAGCCACCATCTAAAAGTGCTTCTGGCAAAACCATTTTCATATTGTCATAGATCCATTGGAATTGCGCTGACATGGAAATCCAGATTTTCAATGGTACGTTTAATGGACGCTCATTAGCGAAGAATTTCGCAGTGACATTTATATTATCAATAATCTGTTTCTCAAGAACTTTATCCATTTTGGGTTCAACTATAAATTCGATATTTGGAACTTCATCCGTTAGTCGCGATCTATAAGTCTTAATAAAGTCTTGGTACGCGGCAAGTGTTAGTGGAGTTAAGTCCGTGGGATAAACAATGGTCTGCGTAGTTGGAGTAGGGGTCGGTGATGGGCTCGAAGTCGGCGGGGAGCTAGGAGTTGGGACGGGAGTTGGCTTCGCAACAGCCACACCTTTGTTCCAGAGCAACTTCTTACCTGACTTAGTGCAGGTATAGACCTTGTCTTTGTAGGTAACCTTTTGTAGATAGACCTTACAAACAGTTCCGGGGGTAATTTTCGTTGCTGAGATTGCCGAAACGGGAATCAAAATTGAGATTAAGGCTATGGGCAGACCGAGAAGTAAGAACTCTCTCGATCCTGTGAGCTTCATAAATACTCAACCGCATTAGTTGGGTCTATTTATGCACTATAAGCCAAAAGAATAATTAAAGCTTTACCGAATCCCCTAGTTTTCCAAGGTAGTAATTAGACAACTGATTTGCTGGTTTTCCTTGGCCGGCATGCTGACCTTCGAATGCATCCGATCCATCTTTGCCACAGATGGCTCGAATTACTGCTGCTCCACCTGGATGCTTAGTGATCCACTTGGTTAAATCAAAAACATTTCCATAAACGATGCTCCAGCAACTTGTGCCTGAATCATGCTTCTTTACTTCTTCCAGAGTTAGCTTACTTAGACCACTGATCACACTTGCACTTGGGGAAGCAGACTTCGATGGTGATGAACTCTGAGTTGCACTCTGGGTTGGACTTGGTGTTGCACTCGCTGATGCTTTAGGCGTTGCACTTTGAGATGGAGTCTGAGTTGCGCTCTGGGTTGGACTTGGTGTTGCACTAACTGATGGTTTCGGCGTTGGAGTTGCCTTAGTAACAGTTACTTTTTTCCAGATAAGTTTCGTGCCTGATTTAACGCAGACATACTTAACTTTAGAAACAGTCTTAGTAGTTCCAACTTTGGTGCATTTGGTGCCAGCAATTGTTGCAGCTTGAGACGGCATTGCGACCGCAGATAGAAATACTGCAGTCAAAAGAACGCTGGAATATGTCTTAAATTTCATGGGCTAAAAATAGCGCAGGAGTCTTTAGCCCGCATATTCTTGGATCTGTGAGAACTCTGTTAATTAATGGCTCTGTTTGGACCAGCTTTGGCCAGCTAACTAATGCGCTATTGATCGAAGATGGCAGAGTTTTAGCACTTGGCTCAGATGCACTTTCAGGAAGTGCGGATCAAACAATTGATTTAGCGGGGGCTTTTGTTATGCCCGCATTTGCTGATGGGCATGCGCACCCACTATTTGCCGGACGTGAAGCGCAAGGGCCAAAAGTAAACGGTCTGCAATCGGTGGCAGAAATAGTGGCTGAAGTAAAACAATTTGCTGAAGCAAGCCCCGATTCAAAATGGATTATTGGTGGTGCTTATGAGGCCGCAATTGTTGAACGTGGTGATTTTGATTCGCATTGGTTAGATGAGGCTGTAAATGATCGCCCTGTCTTATTACATGCTGTTGATCATCACACGATTTGGGTTAATAACAAAGCACTTGAAATTGCTGGAATAACTTCGGCGACTAAAGACCCCGATGGCGGAACGATTGCAAGACGGGCAGATGGTTCGCCTAAAGGAACTCTGCGTGAGCCAGCTGCAATGGATTTAATTTCTAAATTGGCACCAGAGCGAACTTTGCAAGATGAACTAGACGCAATCGCATGGGCTAGTGATCAATACTTAGCAGCTGGCGTGACTAGCGCTATGGATGCTTGGGTTGAAGATGGAATGACTGAGATTTATATCGAGGCTGCAAAAACAGGTCACCTAAAAGTGGATATGAATTTAACTTTCTTGGCGCAACCTGAAAAATGGCGTAGTCGAGTTAATTACTACAACGAGATGCGTGCACTTGTTGAAGCACTTCCAGTTGAGGCTGGGCTAACAGCTAAGTCGGTTAAGTTCATTGGCGATGGAGCGTTATCTGCTGGCACCGCCGCAATTCTTGAGCCCTACCTAGATGATCCAACTAGTAAAGGTCTGTTGATCTGGAGTGATGCCGAAATGATCGAGGCGGCAACGACCTTTGATAAGGCCGGATTACAGCTACATATCCATGCCATTGGCGATGCCGCCGTTCGGCAAGCACTAGATGCAATCGAAGCTGTTATTGCGAGTAATCCAAGTTGGGATCGCAGACCGGTAATTACTCACGCGCAATTGATTGATCCGATTGATTTACCTAGGTTTGCCGCCCTTGGCGTGATTGCAAACTTCCAGCCACTCTGGACTTACCTGGACCCAATGAATAAAGAACTTATTTTGCCGCGCATTGGTGAGACTCGAAATAATCAGCAGTATCAATTGCGCAAAGTGATTGATTCAGGTGCTCAACTAAGTTTCGGTAGTGATTGGCCGATTACAGATTTCACTCCTCTCGTGGCACTTGCTGTGCCAGTTCATCGTCAATCCCCCGACCGACAGCCGCTACAAGGTTGGAGTATTGAGCAAGCGATTACGATCGAAGAGTCAATGGATTGAAACAGATCCGCACGAGGTGCGTGATATAAAAGTTATAGCTACTTACCGAAGCGGCCGGAAAGTATTACTTAGCTAAATTCCAGAGCGCTAACACCGCAAGTGCTGCTTCTTCGCCTTTATTGCCAATGCCAAGCCCCACATTTGAGCGTTCAACAGCTTGAGTTAAGTTGTCACACATCAAGACGCCAAAACCAACTGGCTTCGATTTGGCAAGAGATACTTGCATGACGCCAGATGTAACACCTTGGCAGATGTAGTCAAAGTGCACAGTATCGCCGCGCATAACTAAGCCAAGTACAACAGCGCCATCAAAACCTTGGTCGAGTTTTAGCTGGGCAGCAAGTGGCAGTTCGAAGGACCCGGAAACCGTGAAAGTTTCGTATTCAACTTCTGCTGCTTTGAAAATTAGCTCAGCACCAACGGCTAAGTTGTCACATATTTCTGGGTGCCATTGTGCAGAAATAATGGCGACTTTCTTACCCTTTAGAGCCTTTAGATTAAGTGATTCTAAAGTTGGTGATGTTCCGGCCATTAGATCTCCCCTAACGTGTGCTTCATTTTATCCTTCTTAGTCAGCAAATATGAGCGATTAAATTGATTAACAGCCGGTGCCACTGCGCGCACCTGCACATTTCTGCCGCTCATAACAATGGCATCGACTTTGGCTTGGTTATTAGTTATCAATTCAACATCTTTGATTTCCAATTGATCCAGTATTGAAATTAAGTCTCGCCAATCGCGGGTATCGTTTTCATGACCCAATTCAAGATTGGCTGCGATGGTATCTGCGCCAGCATCTTGCAATAGATAAGCCTTGATCTTCTCGCCGAGCCCGATGCCGCGACCTTCTTGGCCACGTAAGTAGATGATGTAGCCAGCACCTTTTTCGGCAATTAGATTAAATGAACTCTTTAACTGTTCGCCACAATCACAACGAAGTGAACCAAAGGCATCACCGGTTAAACATTCAGAGTGAGCTCTGATCAGGATGGGTGAATCATCAGATTTTGTTCCATCGCCGGCAAATCTTAAAACAGCATGATCAATACCGGCTTCGCCTTTGATTGTGGCGATCTGCCAAGTGCCACTCTCATGAGGTAGTTGGGCCCATTGGATATCTTCAGATGAAGTTGAATCGATGGGTAAATTTGCGAACGCATATTTAGTCAGGTCTTCAATTGTGATAACTGGAATTTTGAACTCTGCCGCAAAATCAAAGAGCTGCTTGCCTTTCATGACCGTGCCATCGTCATTTACTAATTCAGATAAAACGCCTGATTCGCCTTGGTTAGCTAGTTGGCAAAGCGCTAACCCGGCTTCGGTATGACCACCTCGGCCCGCTAAACCAGCAGGATGTGCGATCAACGGAAATACATGGCCCGGGCGAATGAAATCTGCAGCTTTACTGTCTTTTGCCGCCAATTGACGCACTGTGCTGGCTCGTTCTGTGGCGCTAATACCTGTGGTTAGGCCTGCTTTAGCGTCGATGGAGATAGTAAAGGCAGTGCGTCGGGAATCTTCATTCTCTTTAACCATGATCGGCAAACTCAGATCTTTGGCTCGCTTAGCGCTAATTGCTGAGCAGATGATTCCGGAAGTATGACGAATTAGAAATGCCATATCTTGATCGGTAATTTTCTCGCCTGAGATAATTAGATCGCCTTCGTTTTCGCGATTTTCATCATCGATCACAATCAGGAATTTGCCTTGTGCAAAGATCTCTACCGCTTCGGCCATGTTCTTCATGGTTCTTTCCATTTTAGTTATCTCTTTTGGTTAGTCGTTCAACATATTTGGCTAGAACATCAACTTCAATATTTACTAAATCGCCAGGCTTATTGGCAGACAAATTTGTCTTAGCAAGTGTCTCTGGAATCAGCCAGACCGTAATCTGATTTAAATCATCAGCCACAGACCCAACAGTTAGTGAAACGCCATCGATGCAGATTGAGCCTTGCGGCACTACATATTTCATTAGTTCACCCGGGAACTGAATATCCATCTGTAGCCATTTTTCGCCCGGAGCTAATAGCGCGATCGAGCCAGTGCCATCGATATGACCTTGCACGATATGGCCGCCAAGGCGAGAGCTAACCAGGGCTGCTCGTTCAAGATTTACAGCATCGCCCTTTTCCAAATTCTGTAATGAAGTTAATTTAAGAGTTTGTGTCATTACATCGACTGAGAATGAATTGCTATCAAATTTTGTAACAGTCAGGCAGGTGCCATTGACCGAGACTGAATCTCCGATATTTAACTGATCAGCGAAAGGCACTGATTCAAAAGTAATTACCGCAGAGTCGGTAGCCATTTCGATGCTTGCTACTTTGCCTAAGCTTTCAACTAGACCAGTAAACATTTAGATCCCCGTCTCTTTGGTCAAAGTGATCTTTAAATCATTACCGAATTGCGCAACATCTCTTATTACAAAGTCCATTTTTTCCTTGATATTGGTGGCTCCTAGGTCGCCAACGAAAGAAAGACCAGAGCCGAGCAAACTGGCAGCTTGGAAAATGATCAGTTCATCAATTAGCCCAGCCTTTAACAGCGCAGTTCCTAATTCACTTCCTGATTCCACAAATACTTGGTTGAAGTCGCGCTCAGCGCAAAGCGTTAGTAGTTCGGAAAAATCGTGGCTACGCAGGAATACAGTTTCAGCTGCATCATTATGCAGATTGAAATCACTTGGAATCTCGCGTAAACCCATAACGATTCTTATTGGATTAGTTTCTCTAGTTGTTTTAATGTCGCGTGGAATCAGATTTGGATTATCAGCAAGAGCAGTTGCGGTACCAATCAAGATGGCGCTGCTCTCAGAACGTAGCTGGCTAACTTCTGCCCGTGATTCTGGGCCAGTGATCCATTTTGAGCTGCCATCAATTGCGGCAGTTCGGCCGTCTAGTGTTGTTGCAATTTTCCAAATGAAATAAGGGCGGTTGTTTTTAATTTTATGTAGCCAAGCACGATTGCTGTGAGCAATCTCCGAAACTTCGCCGTTGAATTCAACTTCTATTTCAGCTGCAGCTAGAGCAATTGCTCCACCACTTGCTAAATCATTTGGGTCAGGCACTGCATAAACAACTTTGGCGATATCGGCTTTAATAATTGCCTCAGTACACGGCCCAGTTTTTCCGTGGTGATTACAAGGTTCCAGAGTTACATAAAGCGTTGCACCTTTTGCCGACTGGCCAGCTTGTTCGAGAGCAACAACTTCGGCATGTGGGCCACTCTCGTGAAAACCTTCGCCAATAATTTTGCCAGTCGAGTCGACTACAACTGCGCCAACAATCGGATTTGATCCAGTCTTACCTAAGCCAAGGCAGGCTAATTCATTAGCTCGCTTGAGCGCTGAAATATCTAACTCGCTAATGGTGCACCTCCCTTAGAAATCTTTAGTAGCGATTTCCGGGGTGCTTAATGCGCGCTCAGATTTTTATTTCTGAGCGCCAAACCTAGGCAGGCATGGTTAGCCCACCTAAATAATGTTTCCTCTCATCCGGACTTTAACCGTCGGTCTTGGAATTACACCAAGTCCACCGAGCGCTGGATGCGTTCGGGTCGCAGACTTTCACTGCCGGTTCGGAATTACACCGACCCCGGAAACAATTGCTTAACGTTAGCACGGCGAGCAACGCCCTCGCGATCAGCCGAAACTGGGCCATAAGTAGTTGTTCGCTGGCGCGCAGGGCGGCCGGCTAATTGCGCGATCTCTTCTAACTCGGCAACTGAGCGAAGTGAGCCATTTGTGCTGCCCGCCATACGACTGATGGTTTCTTCCATCAAGGTGCCGCCGATGTCATTAACACCACCAGCTAATAACGACAGAACACCGTCGGGGCCAGTTAAACCTAACTTAACCCAAGAGCATTGAATGTTATTTATTGATCCCGCTAATAACAATCTAGCCATTGCATGAACAACTCTATTTTCACGAATTGTTGGGCCAGGTCGGGCAACACCTGCTAAATAAATTGGTGATGAGTAATGAACGAATGGCAGCGGAACGAATTCAGTAAAGCCGCCAGTCTCGTCTTGCAGATTTCTAATGGTGAGAATGTGGTCATACCAATGTGATTCATTATCAACATGGCCATACATCATGGTGGCTGATGACTTGATGCCAAGTAGATGTGCTTCGCGCACAATCTCTAACCAAGCTTTTGCAGGCAACTTTCCTTTAGTCAGAATCCAGCGAATCTCATCATCTAAAATTTCAGCAGCTGTGCCAGGAATTGTGCCAAGACCGGCAGCTTTGGCTCGCTCTAGCCACTCTTTATAACTGATGCCAAGTTTGATCGCACCACTAAAAATTTCCATCGGCGAGAATGCATGAATATGCATTTCAGGGGCGACTTCTTTAACTGCCTTAGCAACTTCAAAGTAAATATCGCCAGGTAAATCGGGGTGAATACCTGCCTGCATACAGACTTCGTTTGCACCAAGTAACCAGGCCTCGTTGACTCTGGACTTAATCTCATCGATAGATAACAAATAAGAATCAGCATCTGTTTTGCGTTGGGCAAAGGCACAGAATCGGCAGCCGGTATAACAAACATTGGTGAAGTTGATATTTCGATTAACTACATAGGTAACATCATCGCCAACTAGTTCGGCGCGTTTCTCATCTGCGGCCTTTACTAGTAGCTCAAGTTCAGGGCCATCTGCTGCAAAAAGAGTCAGTGCCTCTTCCCTACTTAAAGACCGGGGATTTTTCACAACTTTGGACAGTGCTGCTACGAAAGATGACTTGATAAATACAGAGCTAGAAGTATCTAAGGACTTTAGTTTTTCTGAGATGCTCTGCCAGTCGCCGTAAATAGAATCAAAGTCAGAGCGGGAATCAGCTTCGCGACCGGCCGTATCAATCGAATTACCTAAATCGGTGCGGCCCAGACTTTGCAGGCTTTCGCCACTTTCCTGCCAAGGCTTGCCGACTGGAATAACTTTTGAAATAGCTAAGCCTGAAGGATCAGATAACGCAGCTATGTGTCCCTTCATCTTTGGATCAATCCAGCGCTCTGGCGAAAGAACATAATTAGAATAAATAGTTAATCGCGGTTTTAATTCAAAACCAGCTAATTCACTTTGCTCGGCTAAGAGTTCAATTTCCGGCCATGGTCGTTCAGGGTATACGTGATCGGCAGTAATTGGCGAAACTCCACCCCAGTCATCAATGCCGGCTGAAATTAGTTCGGCAAATTCAGATGGCTCAGACAAATTAGGTGGGGCTTGAATTCGCATACGTGGCCCAAAGATCAATCGGGCGACTGCAATACAGGCTAGGTATTCCTGGCGATCGGCATCTGGCGAATTTCGCATTGCGGTATCTTCTTTGGCACGGAAATTCTGAATAATGATTTCTTGAATATGCCCGTAGGTCTTTGCAATTTCGGCCATCTTTAATAGTGAGTCTGCGCGTTCAGCAATTGTTTCGCCAATGCCAACCAAAATTCCGGTCGTAAATGGAATATTTAGTTTTCCAGCATCTTCAATAGTGCGCAGTCTTACGGCCGGATCTTTATCGGGACTTCCAAAGTGAACTTCGCCTTTTTCAGTGAACAGCCTTGATGACGAAGTTTCCAGCATCATGCCCATGCTTGCTGCCACTGGCCGCAATCTAGACATTTCTTCAAAACTCATCACACCAGGATTTAAATGTGGCAATAAACCGGTTTCTTCTAGAACTGCAATTGCGCAAGCTCGCAAGTAATCCAAAGTTGAGGAATATCCGCGTTCAGATAACCACTCAGCGGCAACATCCCAGCGATCTTCGGGGCGATCGCCCAACGTAAAGAGCGCTTCAAGGCAGCCTGCTTTTGCGCCTTCCTTTGCAATCGCAACAACTTCGGAAATTTCTAAATAGGCAGCAGGTAAGTGATTTGGGGTGGTGGCAAATGTGCAGTAATGACAGCGGTCGCGGCATAACCTAGTAAGAGGAATAAAAACTTTTGGCGAGTAAGTAATGACACCCGGTCGGCCGAGTTCGATCAGCCCAGCATCACGAACCCGAGCCGCCGCTTCACATAATTGAGCTAACGCTTCATCGCGAGCAGATAGCAAGACAGAGATCTCATCGATATTAAGAGTTGCGGCATCGCTAGCTCGGCGAAGAGCGCGACGCATAGAATTCTCGATGACTGCCTCCTACTTCTGCCTAGAGTTGGAGAATACTTGATTTCTAACTTTTCGCACGTGTGTTCCATTAATCAATTATTTTCCCGCTCAATAAGTACGGCTATTTAAATTGGGTCTAAACTGGATTTATGAGCAACTTATTTGATCCCATCACGCTTCAGCTGGCTTAGTTATGGCTGAGGCAACTGGTGTTGTTCCAGAAGGTCGAATCTCCATTGCTTGCCCTGGAATTTATAACGATGAACAGGTTGCTGCCTTTAGAAAGATAAATGATTTCGCACATACCCAAGGCGTTGCAATGGGAATTCAATTGGCACATGCCGGTCGCAAAGGTTCAACCATGCGACCAAGTGATGATCATTTAATGGCAACGCCGGCCGAAGGTGGTTGGACTACACATTCCGCCTCTGCCCAGGCTTATCACGGCATGCCTGAACCCCTTGCCCTGACAGTGCCGCAGATACATCAACTCGTTAAAGACTTTGCTAATGCTGCTAAAAATGCAATCAAGGCTGGCTTTGATTTAGTTGAAATTCATGCCGCCCACGGTTACTTGTTGCATCAGTTCTATTCACCGTTATCTAATCTACGTACCGATGAATACGGTGGCTCATTTGAAAATCGAGTGCGATTCCTGCTTGAAGTAACAACAGCTGTTAGAAATGCGATTCCAGATTCAACTCCCCTATTCATTCGCATCTCAGCTAGTGATTGGAGCGATGAAGGTTGGCAGATTATTGATTCAGTAGAACTTTGTAAGCAGCTAAAGGAAATTGGTGTTGATCTAATCGATGTTTCATCAGGTGGCAATTTACATAACGCACCGATTAAACCAGTTCCGGGATACCAAGTTCCATTTGCACAAGCAATCAAAGTTGAATCAGATATTGCAGTTGCTGCAGTTGGCGCGATTACTGACCCACATCAAGCACAGGAAATCATTAATTCAAATAAGGCTGATGCCGTATTCCTGGCGCGCGCCATGATTAGAAATCCGCGATGGGCGATGGCTGCTGCTGAAGAGCTTAAAGAAATGATT
>JAPLAW010000053.1:0-20466 GCA_026393075.1 Actinomycetota bacterium
GCAGATGCTTTGGCGGCTGCTGCTGAAAAAGCTGCAGCTGAAGCAGATCTGGCAAGGAAATCAGCTGCTGAATTAGTGGCAAGTAACTCTGCAGCGTCGATGGAAAGTGCCTCAGCAACATTAGAGAGTATTACCTCCGACAGTAGTAATTCAGCAAGCCTGGCAAGTCAAGCGCTTGCAGCATTCCAAAATGTAGCAGCTGCATCTAACTCTGCTTCTAACGCTGCGGCAGCAGCTGCTGCCGCTGCAGAACGAGCATCATCTGCTGCTGCTGCTGCAGTTAGGGCTAGGGAAGATGCAGAAGCTGCTGCACTTGCTGCGCGCACCTCCTCCTCTTCATCCAGTGCCAACATTTCATCTGCACAAGCAAGAGCGGCGCAAGAGGCAGAAAATAGAGCAAGAGAGTTAGAACAAAAAGCACAAGAAACTGCCAGGTTAGCGGAGGAGGCAAAGAGTGCTGAAAAGAAAGCTGCCTCAGAAAAATTAGCTGCTGAAGAAACAGCGGCAAAAGCAAAGGCTGATGCAGATCGCGCTATGGCCCAATCTCAAGCAAAGGAAGAGTCAAAACGTAAAGCAGCGCGAAATGAAATTGCAAAAGATAAATCTACCGTAAAGAAATTAGTAGAAAAAATTAAAGATACAGCTGAAAAAACAAATAAGAACATAGATAAATCTTCCCAAACAATCAACTCTGCATATGAATCAGCAATAACTGAAGCGTCTAAATCAAATAAAGCACTTGTTGTGCTTAAAAAGGAGGAAAACTTAGCGCTTGCCAATGTAAATTCTATAAAGAATGAGTTATTAGCTCTCGGAGAAACCTTAAAGAAAGCTGCTGACATCCAAAAAGTAGCAATTACCGAATTCGGTAATGCCCAATACAAGGTGGTCCAAGTTCAAAATGAGATTAAATCAACTAAGAATCAAATAGATAGGGTTGAAAGTGAGATAAGAGGGCTTGAAATAAACTATAAAGAACTCACACGAAAATATGAGTCAATAAATAATGCGGCTCAAAAAGCGATTAGTTCAGCTGAGGCTAGTAAGAAGAATGCAGAATTGGCATTCAAGGCCCTAATGGCAGCCACGAATTCAAGCAATATAACTGCAAGAAACTTAGAAGTGGATCTAAATTCCGATCAAGAACACTCTGTGCCATCTGCTAACGCAACCTCTGCCTTAACTAAGTTGAAAGAGCAGTATCAAAATGCCCAAAATCAAGCAAATAAAGATAAGGCACTAGCTGACAGAGCTGTTAAAGATGCGGCTGCTTCGCGCGATGCTCAGCTTATGGCTAAGCAAGTATATGAAATCAAAGTAGATGAGCGAGATTCGCTTAAGGTGAATCTCGAAAATTTGAACATCAAATTAACCAAATCCAAGAGTGAATTAAAAATAGTTAGTTCTAAAAAAATTAAGGCGGTTGATGATTTTACTAAAGCAGCAAATAATCTAGCCAAAGTTACTGATTCATTCCGTGAAAAAGAACTAAATTATCAATCAGCAAAATTAAATACAAAGTATGAGTATGAGAATTCAAATTCGAAAAACAATCAAGTTTTAGTACTTAAGAAATTATCTGATTGGAGTAAAAACTCAGTTGCTACTGCAAAAGATTTGATCAATGCGATAGATGATGAGGTAAAAAGCTTAGATAATAGTCAAGCTCTTGATCTCATAAATAAGGATCTTCAAATCGGATTTATATCCACCTCAATACCTGTAATTCTCCTTACTATTGCAACAGCAGCAGCAATATTTGCCTACCTAGCCAGAAGGAAACGCAGATCAAAATTCGAAGAAGTCGATCTTGACTTGCTGGAAAAACTACGGCAGCAGCATGTAATGTCAGAAAATAAACCAAAAACAGCTCGCCCATTGAAAAAACCTAAGATAACAAAAAGAAAAAATAAGTAAGAACTACATATGTCGTAAGTCTTAGTGACTCTTAATCACCGGGTCGGGGGTTCGAGTCCCTCACAACCCACTTATGAGCGTAAGTGGCTCAGAAATAATCTTTGCCTTATGTATCTATGACTAAGTGATTTCGCGCCTAAGTCATCATTACCCCCACGCCTGTATCACGCCCCCCTCGAAATATAGGTAAGTAGGTCTGACGGAATCCACATTGCTGAGCACAAAATTGGGATTTCCAGGTAAATAACAGGTGAACCTGTGGTAGATAAAGGACTATGGATGCCCTAAGATTTTCACAATTCTTGATTTGGAAGTCCACTTATCTCTTCAGAGATTCTAAGTGTCATCCGGTCGGGGTAAAACTAGAGGGAGAGAAAAGTATGAAAGCAAAACTGGCATTACGCGCAATGGCTGCTTCGGCAACTGCGGCGTTAGTGGTTGCTAGCCTTTCTGCAGGTGTAATAACCCCAGCACAGGCCGCGACTCAATCAACCGTGACTTTACTATCAACCGGTGATATCACATCTTTAAACACAAGCACCGCTGACGGAAACACTTCGTATAACTCAACAGTTGGATCATTAACTGGAATGGGTTTCAGTTACTACAACTCAGATGCTGAACTAGTTATGAATACTAAGTTCGGATCAATGGCTGTTATAAAGAAAGCCAAAAATGATTTCCAGATTAAATACACAGTTGCCAAAGGTCAACAGTGGTCTGATGGAACACCAATTAATGCGATTGACCTTCTTCTTACACACGTCGTCTGCTCTGACAAATATTCAATAGATGCAGGTCTCGGTGATCCGAAAGATAAGAAAGTTGTGCCAGGATTTGATAGCGGTTGCTACGGTGGCACATATGGTGATCACGTTGTGGGTATGCCATCAATTAGCTCAGATAAAATGAGTTTGACTGTTAAGTTTGATAAGCCACTTCCAGATTGGGAGCTCCTTGCCCCCGGACCATCTCCAGTACATTCAATAGTACTAATGTCAGAAGGCAAGAAGGGTCTACAGTCATCGTCAGTAAACCAAGAAGCGCAGGCTAACTTCCTCCGCGTCTTCCGTGCCAAGAGCACCGATCGCCTAAAGGCAATGGGTACAGTCTGGTCAACTGGTTATGACGTAACAAAGGTTGACTCTTCAACTAATCCACTTCTGCTAATCAGCAACGGTGGATTTATCGTAGACAAGTTTACTTATGGTAGCTCAATGACTTTAGTGAGAAACGCCAAATACTCATCAGGTCCAGCGATGAAGACCGTTAACCCAATCAATACTGTTGTAATCAAGATCATCACTGACAACACAGCTGCTGTTCAGGCCCTGCGTAACGGTGATATCGACGTTTACTACAGCACACTTCCAACAGCTAATGACCGATTGACTCTTGAAGCTATGCCAAACGTTAAGACAATTACCAAGATCGGTGCGGGTGCATACTCACACTTAGATCTTCGTGTCTCAAACGCAGCTGGTGAAAAAGACACATACACCGGTCCTTTCGCTGGTACTTCTCAGAAAGCGAAGGATCTTCGTAAAGCATTCTTGCTTGCGACACCTCGTCAACAAGTAGTCGACACACTCATTAAGCCAGTTAAGTCAGATGCAGCGCCATTAGACACTCAATTCTCGTTCTATGGAACTGCTGAATACAAGGCTAATACAGCGGCATCAGGAGTAGCTGAATACTCAGAAGGTACTCAAGCTCAGCGCACAGCGAAAGCTTTGGCCATTGTTCAGAAGTACTACTCAACAGCATCTGATACAAACGCTCCAGTTAAATTGACGTTTGCGCACGCAAATACAACTTTGCGTAATGCAATCTCCAAGTTGATTATTGCTGAAGTTAAGAAGGCTGGCTTTGATGTTACAGATTATGCGAGTGCTGATCTATTTGGACTTCGTGATAATAGGAACTCAAAGTACGACGTAATTATGTACGGCTATGGCTTAAACGCGATTAGCCAATCTAACTCAACTGGTAACTACCGATCAGACGGTTCAAATAACGTCTTTGGTTGGGCTGATGACAAGCTTGACGTCATTCTTAAGAGCCTTGAAGGTGACATCCTTACTGCTAAGGAAATCACAGCAAAGCGTCTTGCGGCTGACAAAATCATCATCGACAATGCATGGGGCTTACCGCTCTATGCAAACCCAACGATCGCTTCGTTCAATAAAGAACTAAAGGGAATTGATCCAGCACCAATTGGATCAGTAATCACCTGGAACTTCTTCGATTGGTCATACTAAGCAGGATAAAAAGTAATAAATAACTAAGAAGTTGGGATGCCCTGCGGGGCATCCCAACTTCTTAACTTATGTAAAATTCTTTTTCAAAAGTGCGCAAAATCTGTGCAAAACAAGGCTTTGATAGGTAGGGAGATACTGTGTTTGCCTATATTTCTCGTCGCCTTGGAATGATGTTCGTAATTGTTTTCGGTGCAAGTTTCATGGCCTACAACCTCCAGGCATACTCTTCAAACCCGCTCTCTATCTTTGGTGAAAGCACAGAGTTAAATAAAGACTTTCTAATTGCGAAGATGATCAGAGATTTGCAATTAGATGTTCCACCTCCCCTTCGCTACTTCTCTTGGCTCCGTGGAATTATTGGTGGCCTCTGGGGCGATTTCAATTTAGGTCTCTCTCGCTCTGATATTCCGGTTAGCGAGATCATCGGCCAAGCTATTCCAGTAACTATTAGGTTAGTAATCACGGCTACTTTTCTAGCCATTATTCTCGGCGTATCAGTTGGAATGATCACCGCTATTAGACAGTACAGTCGGTTTGACTACGTCATGACTTTTATTTCTTTCCTTCTATTCTCACTTCCTATTTTCTGGGTAGCAGTTCTCCTAAAGGAGTTCATGGCGATCCAATTCAATGACTTCTTGGTAGATCCGGTGATTCATCCCGTTGGAATTGTCATTACAGCTTTACTTTTTGGTTTTGTTATCGCAGGTTTTGTAGGCGGTAAGAAGTCGGGATTTTTCTCAGTATTTGGCGGAGCTGCGATTTTTGCAGGTATCGTGCTTTCCTATCTAAGCGCTAGCAGATGGTTCATAGAGCCATCTCTTGGCATTTTTGGAGTCACCTTCCTTGCGCTCTGTAACGCAGTTCTTGTAATTCAACTTATCTCTGGAGTGGAAAATCGAAAAGGCATCTATGCAGGATTTGGAACGGCTATTGCAATGGCTGCTCTCTACTATCCACTACAACTGTTGATGTCGGCTAGTGCATCATTTCTAAATGTGATCGCAATCTTCGCAATCACAATTGCTGCGGGATGCGGAATCGGATTTATAGTCAGCCCGATTGATCGCCGCACCTATATTCGTATTGGTCTATTTACGGCTCTGCTCTCAACCTTCCCCATCATTGTCGATAGATTCTTAAGAGAATTTTCCGAATACATGAACTCTGATGCCGTTGGTAGGCGCCCAATTCCGACCTTAGGCCAGGCAAATGATCTGCTTACTCCTGAGCAACTTAATAACTACTGGATCCACGGACTAGATACCGCAGTTCACCTGGTTCTTCCAACTATCGCCCTTACCCTGATCTCTTTTGCGGGTTATGTGCGCTTTGCTCGAGGCAGTTTGCTCGAAGTATTAAATATGGATTACATCAGAACTGCTCGAGCTAAAGGGCTAACTGAAAGAACGGTAATTGTTCGCCACGGTATGCGAAATGCGATGCTTCCTCTGACCACAATCTTAGTTAATGATTTCGCTGGTCTTTTTGGTGGCGCAATTATTACCGAGGGAGTCTTTGCTTGGAGAGGTATGGGCCAGGTATTTAATAACGCTATTAGAAACTACGATCTCAATCTCTTCATGGGCGTCTTTATTATCTCGGCATTTTTAACCGTTATGGCTAACTTCGTCGCCGATCTTCTCTACGGTGTAGTCGATCCTAGAATCAGAATTAGGAAGTGAGCGAGATGAGTAACGTGAATCAAGCAGCAGGTTCAAACCCTGAAAAGAACGAAAATGAGATTCAAAGCCGGGATACGGTGGGCCTTACTCAGAAGCAGATTATTGTAAAACGATTTGTTAAACACAAAGCCGCAATGGGATCTCTCTTCGGTCTGATTTTTATTTTCATCTTTGTATTCACGGCAACAGGTCTGCAATTTGGAAATAGTCAAAACCCGACAACCGTGCCAGGGTGGTGGAAATTTAAAATTACCGATATCGATCCTGAAGGAGCGATCGCCGCATCATGTAATGGTGGCGTAACAGGCTGTCCAACTCTTGATCTAGCGCCCTCATTTTTGGATGGTGACGGAATAAGAATTGGTGCGCATCCTTTTGGTACTGACATCATCGGTACTGATTACTTTGCTTTGGTAGTGCGCGGAGCTCAACAATCTATTTTGGTTATGTTGATCGTAGGATTCTTGGGAATCGTATTAGGAACCACCATCGGAGCAATTGCCGGATTTTATGGTGGCCTCATTGATGCAGTTCTGATGAGACTTACCGATATGTTCTTGGTGACGCCAACACTTATTATTGGATCAGTAATTGGCTATAGATTCGGTAACTTTGGCGTGATTCCGCTCGCCTTACTCTTAGGTTTCTTTGCCTGGATGGGGCTAGCTCGCTTTGTTCGCACTGAATTTCTAACGCTACGTGAGCGCGAGTTTGTCGATGCGGCTCGAGTTGCAGGTGCCTCTGATCGAAGAATTATCTTTAAGCACATCCTTCCCAACGCAATGGGAATCATTATTGTTTCTGGAACTCTTCTGGCATCTGGTGCGATTCTGGCCGAATCTGCCCTTAGCTATCTTGGCTTCGGTGTGAAACCACCTGATGTTTCACTTGGTCTGCTAATCAGTCAATACCAAGACTCTTTCAGTATTAGCCCTTGGTTATTCTGGTGGCCAGGAACTCTGATCGTTTCAATTGCACTCTTTGTTAACTTTATTGGAGATGGACTTCGTGACGCGTTTGATCCACGACAACGCCGACATATCTCATTTAAAGATCGCAGAAATGCTAAAGAACTTAACGGGAAGCGTCCCTAATGAAGTCTCTTAATTCGCTCTCTAATCATGTAGGCAGCTTGCCCACTAAGGCTGTCGAGACTTTCGCTCATTGTTCCAGAGTCAGTGTGACTGGATTTGGAGAGAGGCATGTTGGTTCCATAAAAACCAAACTTCGTGTCGGCAATCCATCTTCGCTTGCCACTAGCGGGAGCAACCCAGACTCGGGTCTTACCATCAGTGTGAACGATCTTAAGCGCCCACTTCGTTTCGAGTTCAATAACATCGCTGTACGCAATCGTTTCACTTCCCCACGGATTAACGACAAGTATTTCGTTTTCTCCAAGAATCAGTTTGGGTTTAATCCATACCAAATAGGCACAACCGCTCAACACAACACAGCTCAACAATTCAACAATCCGCTGAGTTGGATTCTTAAGGATAAAGAGGCTGTTGGCCGCAAAGAGGATCAGCAACAGAAAAGAAGTACCAGCCCAGACGAAATTACTTTTGGGGCGAAAGGTTTCAGACATATGCCTATTATCGCAGGAGAAAGACAATGACGCAGAAAGATCACGGCACTGAAGAGTCGAAAATAGTTCTTCAGGTAGCTAACTACAACGTAGATTTTTGGGTTGAAGGTGTCTGGTACCCAGCTGCTATCGATATGAATTTCCAGGTCGAGGCCGGAAAAGTCCTAGCCATTGTGGGTGAATCAGGCTCTGGTAAATCTACGACAGCGATGGGCTTGATGGATCTCTTGGCAACAAATGCTCGCGTTTCTGGAAGCGTAATTGTCAGAGGCCAGGAAATGATCGGGGCTAAGAAATCTCAACTACGAAAGTTCCGTGGTCGCGAGGTGGCCTATATTTTCCAAGAGCCAATGACGGCGCTAAACCCGGTTTACACAATCGGTTTCCAAATCGTTGAGACTCTACGCACTCACTTTGATATGGGCCCAAACGAAGCCAAAACTCGCGCTATTGAATTACTTACCATGGTTGAAATTCCAACCCCAGAAGCATCATTTAATAAATATCCGCACCAACTTTCAGGTGGCCAGCGCCAACGCGCCATGATTGCTCAATCACTTGCTTGTGATCCAGGGCTACTTGTTGCCGATGAACCTACAACCGCACTCGATGTAACAGTGCAAGCTGAAATTCTTGATTTAATTCGTAATCTTCGCGACAAACTTAATTCAGCCATCTTGCTCATCACCCACGATATGGGAGTTGTGGCAGATTTGTCTGACGATATTTTGGTAATGAAAGATGGCAATACCGTTGAATACGGCACTGCAGATCAGGTCTTTAATCGCCCACAACATCCTTACACTAAAGAACTTCTAGCAGCCGTTCCAAAACTTGGTTCGGTTGCAGTCAGAGAGTTATCTCCTGAATTAGTAGGACAACCAGCAGTATTAAAGCTTGAGAATGTCTCGATTGAATATCCTAAGAGCGGTCGTATTCCCGCTTTTCGCGCAGTTACAGATTTCAGCTTAGAGATTTTCCCAGGCGAAATTGTTGGCCTAGTGGGCGAATCAGGTTCAGGCAAAACAACTGTTGGTCGTGCCGCAATTGGCTTATTGCCTACAGTTGAAGGAAAAATCGAAATTGTTGGTCGTGATATGACTAAACCAACGCCACAAGAGTTACGCGAAATTCGCAGACACACCGGAATCGTTTTCCAAGACCCGGTTAGCTCGCTAAACCCACGCCTGCCAATTGGCGAGAGCATTGGCGAGCCACTCTTTCTCTCTGGCGATGCAAAAGGTGCCGAACTAGATAAACGCGTTGAAGATCTACTCGATAGCGTTGAACTTCCACGGTCTTATCGAAATCGCTACCCACATGAACTCTCTGGTGGACAGCGCCAACGCGTAGGTATCGCACGTGCTTTGGCTCTCACGCCAGATCTATTGATTGCTGATGAACCAACTTCGGCTCTTGATGTTTCGGTACAGGCCAGATTCCTTGATCTATTACAAGAGCTGCAGGACAAATTAAAGTTTGCCTGCCTCTTCATTAGCCACGATCTTGCTGTCGTAGATATTCTTTCGCACCGAATTGCAGTAATGCAGAACGGACGCCTTATCGAAGTTGGCTCACGTGATCAGATACTCAAGAGTCCGCGCGAGGATTACACCAAGCGTCTGATCTCATCTGTGCCAGTGCCAGATCCTGCCGAGCAGCGCTTGCGCCGCGAAGCGCGTCTTGCTGGCAAGTAACTTCTATAGATTCGCCGGAATCAAGATCTCGTTGTATTGAAAGAAGCTAGGTTTAAAAGGCGGATCAAAGCGACAGATTCGTGTTTCAGTAGAGAGTGCAATGTTTTCTTTAGCTGCACTTGAGCGAAGCTCGTTAGTTATCTTTCGTGAAAGTTCATCAGTTGCTTTTCCGCGAAATGATTTGGCAACGCAGATTTCGGTAGCTAATTCGCGTAATTCTATTTGAGAGTTATTGGGATTTGGCATTTGGCCAATATTCCTACCCGCTGGCATCACAAACGAGACATGCCATTCACCAGATTCGTCACTATCTGCTTTTTGAGCAGTGATTACTGGAGCCGTCATCGCGATTGCTTCTGATGACTTATTGCCCTTTGAAATGTAATTAAATAACGTAGAGAAAGCACTACTTGAGGCAGTTGAATACTGCGCAGAAACTTTCACCTCTGCGATGACGCAAGGCAAATATTCACGGAGCTCAAAATCAGAATACGTTTGAAGTACTTTAAATTCTTGCCGCTCAGTCATAACTCGAGCCTACTCGAATGAATGCGAGAATTTCAGATAGATCCATGTTTGGCTGTCAGTTGCCGCTTAAGGAATTACGAATCCTTGAGTTGCCAAGTATGGCTTCACTTCTTCGAAGAAATCTTTGAGTGATATTCCATGAGCTAATTTGAAGGCTTCTTCGAAGGATTTGCCTTGTGCAACAAATTCGTAGTTTTTAAGAATCCCGGCAACTCCCCCGTGCCAAGCCACAAGATAGTCTGTCATTCTGCGTCCTAGACCATATTCACATTGGCCAAGATCTGAAAAATTAGTAGCGTTGCTGCTCTCCTGCCATAGTTTCCACGCTTTGTTGCACTCATTGTAGGAAACGGGTGACTTCTCAATTTGGTTCAAATCACCGTAGTTGAATTTACCTTTACTAATCAAAGATCTAACTAGACCACCAAAAGTTGAGGCGCTTCCCTCGCGATACCAAGCTGGGAAGCTTGGATACCACGCTGAATTATTTGCGTCATTATTAACGATAGCGGCTATGTACTGAGCAACATGAAAAGTTTCATGAGCTGATTCAAACCAGGAACCATCTACGCCCGCAACTGTGTTGTTCCAGCCGTTTAGATTGACGATGATCAATTTTCCGCAACCAACTTTTCCGCCTGCACTTGTTCCTGTTGGATTTTGCCCGATCAGATATGGGCAAATTGATTCCATTTGTTTATCCGCCCACTCGGCCGTTTCATACATGTAATAAGCCGGAGCAACAGGTTTCGCCAGGATTTTTCCTAGTATCTCGTTGGAAACTTCTGCGCCAATACGATTTTCTTCATTACGAGGATTAGATGGTTTTTCACTGATGATCTTGACCTTATTGCCATCTAGAGCCGCCAAATATGGAGCCCAGCTCTTAACAATTTCATCTAACGCTACAAATAGAGTGCGTTCAACAGCCGAAAGTTTCGGGTAGGCAACTGCTGGAGTTGGAGTTGGCGTCACCGAAGGTGCTGCAGTTGGCGCAACATATGGACCACGTACAACTTCGCCTTTAATTTCTTTTTCGCCCACGCCCAAAGTAATTTCAGACTTTGCCTTAGCGGTGATTAGAAAGTTATAGACACCAGCTTTAGCAGCAGTGCTATAGCGAGCTAAATACAAATAGTTAGTTCTGCCGTAGGGCTCGTAGAACTTTGTTCGCTCATTAAGTTTGATTGTTGTCCTAAATCCACCAGGGCCAGTGATAACAACTGCAGGTAGCTGTGTATTCTTCAAAGTGTTTTCTGGCTTCTTATCAACAATTAGATACTGAACTGAAAGAGCATCCCCCTCTTTGAATTGCGCTCGAAATGCTTTTTTCTCGCCTGACTTGTTAAATGTTGCGCGAATCGCAAATGACACTGTGCCATCAACTAACAATGGGCCTTTTGCTGCAGTTGTATCCGTGTTGAGAAGGACTACTGGTTGATGTGCTACGGCAACACCGGTGGCAAGAAAGATGAACGCGGTAAGCAGCACCAGTAACTTCTTCATGGGAAAACGATATCGGTGAATCACTGAATTTGATGGTCCAATTAATCCGTGTAATTAATGATTGCTAAGCACATTTCATCACGGGTGCCTTCACCCCAGACTACATAATTTGGAGATAAGTTCTTATAGATAGGCAATAGTGAACGCAGACCAACATCGTAGGTGCAGGTAATTGAGACTCGATCACCTATTTGGGCGGTAATTGGTGTTGCTAGCCAATCTGTTCGTTGATCATCAAAATTCCATTGTGGGCGGGTAGCTAAAATAGTTTTTTCACCAGTGACACCATTGACATAAGTAACTGTCACGCTCTTACCAAGTTGATGCATATGGGGCGTCGCGCCATAAATTTTCATTCCTGAATTCACTCTCTGGCTACAGTCAGAGACTGAACTTGGTATCGGTTTGAGTGCATTTTTGCCACAAGTAAGTAGCAGGGCAGTTTCTTGTAGAGCAGCCTTAGCGGATGTTCGTTTGGCTAAATCTGCCAATGCTGCATCACGATTACAAAGTGGCCCAGATTCACTTGTAGCGCACGGTACCTCGATCGGCGCTGCTACTAACATTGTTTTTAGTTCTGCAACGGAATTTGAAGCAAATTCAATTGTGATTTTCATCGAAGCTCTTTTATCATCAGCCGCAGATCCAGGCATAACCATAAAGTGTGATTGTAAAATGAATTGATCTTCTACATTAAATTTCATACCTGTTCCGGTTGGATATGACTTAAAATTTCCGCCAGGTGCCCAGAACGAGATCCAGCTGGATGGTGATGCTGGCGAAAATGCTGTTGCACCTGGTATTCCGGTATCACCAAAACATGGCCAGCCAGGTTCAGTGCTCTTGGCATCAAGTGTTTCAGTCGTTGAAACGCTCATAGACGGAACCCGATACAAAATTCCATGATGTGAAACTGCCAAGTTATCTGGTGTAATCGTGACTGATTTTAAATATGTTTCTTTCATAAACTTTGGGTTGAGTAAGAAGCATCGATATTCATCACTTCCGCCATTAGGTGGCGTTGGAGTGTAGGACGGAGTTGTGAGTACTAGATCTTTAGCAACTGTTGGCGCAATAGGTGCGACCGGCACTCCCTTTGACCAGATAAGTCTTTTTCCACTTTTAATACAAGTGTAGGTCAGTGATTTCTGAACAACTGTTTCGTCAACTTTGGGGCAGCTTCCTCCCGCTCTTACATTTGTAGTCGCCGCAATCGCATTAAAACTAAAGAGACCCAGAGCTCCAACTAAGAAAAACGCTATTAGATTACGGATCAGGCGCATCTGGATATGGTACCGACAAAGATGCGAAAAATATATGTAAGTTAAAGTAAGAACTTAAAAAAGCCAAGATTCTTACTCGGTAAGCTAGATCTTTAGATAACTGCCGCTATGGCTAGTCGTTTTGCGGGAAACCTAAGTTGATTCCACCATGGCTTGGGTCAAGCCAGCGGCTAGTAATAACTTTGCCGCGAGTAAAGAAGTGAACACCTTCGGTACCGTGCGCATGAGAGTCACCAAAGAGCGAGTTCTTCCAGCCGCCGAATGAGTAGTAAGCCATTGGTACCGGGATCGGTACGTTGATACCCACCATGCCGACTTCAACTTCATTTTGGAATCTACGAGCAGCGCCACCATCGTTAGTAAAGATTGCGGTGCCGTTGCCATACTCATGGCTATTAACTAGCGCTAGAGCTTCATCGTAAGTATTAACGCGCAGAATGCTTAAAACTGGACCAAAGATTTCATCGGTGTAGACCGACATTTCTTGCGTCACGTTATCAAGCAGAGTTGGCCCCAAGAAGAAGCCATCGCCATCGACCTTTAGGTCGCGGCCATCTACAACAACTGTTGCGCCAGCTTTGGCGCCAGCTTCAATGTATGAAGCGACTTTGTCACGGTGAACTGCACTAACAAGTGGGCCCATGTCAGAGCCTTGCGTGCCATCGCCAGTTTTAATATTTGCCATTCGAGATTTAATCCGGGCAACTAATGCACTAGCAATTGGTTCAACAGCGACAATTGCCGAAATCGCCATGCAGCGTTCACCAGCTGAACCAAAGCCAGCATTAATCGCAGCATCTGCAGCAAGCTCTAAATCGGCATCAGGTAGAACAACCATGTGATTCTTTGCGCCACCCAATGCTTGTACGCGCTTGCCAGATTTTGTGCCGGTTTCATAAACATAACGAGCGATAGGGGTTGAACCCACAAATGAAACTGACTTGATTCCTTTGTGAGTAAGGAGTGCGTCAACAACTTCTTTATCGCCATGAACTACGTTAAAAACACCATCGGGTAAACCGGCTTCTTTCCAAAGCTGGGCCATAAACATCGCAGCACTTGGATCTTTCTCAGATGGCTTAACGATTACGGTATTGCCACAAGCAATTGCTACCGGGAAAAACCACATTGGCACCATGGCCGGAAAGTTAAAGGGCGAAATAATTGCAACTGGGCCAACTGCCTGACGAATTGAATAGACATCAACTCCGGTTGAAACTTCTTCGGAAAATCCACCTTTTAATAGATGCGGAATTCCGCAAGCAAATTCAACAACTTCAAGACCTCGGGTCACTTCACCAGCAGCATCACTTAAAACTTTTCCATGCTCATCGGTAATGAGGGCGGCAATCTTTTCTTTATTTTGTAGCACTAACTCGCGGAAAGCGAATAAAACTTGAGTGCGCTTTGTCAGAGAACTATGGCGCCATTCGGCGAAGGCACTGGTCGCAGCAGCTACGGCAGAATCAACAGTTGCGGCGTTACCAAAAGCGACAGTCTTTGAGACTTTGCCATTGGCTGGGTTATAGACATCGCCACTTCGCTCTGGCTTAGAAGTGTCTAAGGCGCCGTTGATCCAATGCGTAATCTGATTCATAGTCACAATCTACTTGAGAGCATTAAGATGGCGCTACCTACTAGCTAAAAGGCCAAAGTAATGACGACTCCGATTAATGATCCTGATAAGCAAGCCGCAGTAAGTGCAGCAGACCGTAAATATGTCTTTCATTCCTGGTCAGCCCAAGGCGCAATTAGTCCGATGCCTATTGCTAGTGGTTCAGGTTCAAGGTTTTGGGATCATGCCGGCAAGGTTTATTTAGATTTTTCATCTCAATTAGTCTTTACAAATATCGGCCATCAACACCCAAAAGTCATTAAGGCTATTCAAGAGCAGGCCGAAGTTTTAACAACTATCGCGCCACAACATGCCAACGATGCCCGTAACGAGGCTGCCCAACGCATTGTTGAACTAGCGGGATCTAATTTTGCCAAAGTTTTCTTTACGAACGCTGGAGCTGATGCGGTTGAAAATGCGATTCGCATGGCACGTATGCATACCCATAAGCACAAAGTACTTTCGACCTATCGTTCGTATCACGGCAACACAGGTGCTGCAATAAATGCAACTGGTGATCCGCGTAGATTCCCAAATGAGTTTGCTTTTGGTCATGTGCACTTCTGGGGTCCATATCTTTATCGCACCGCTTTCTGGGCTAAAGATGAAGCCGAAGAATGCAAGCGAGCGCTAGAACATCTAGAGCAAACGATTATCTTTGAAGGCCCAAATACGATCGCCGCGGTTTTGCTTGAATCGGTGCCGGGCACTGCAGGTGTCTTAATGCCACCTAAGGGTTATCTCGAAGGTGTTCGTGCGCTGTGCGATAAATACAATATTTTGTGGATCGCAGATGAAGTTATGTCGGGCTTTGGTCGCACGGGTAAATGGTTTGCCTACCAACACAGCCAAGTTGTGCCTGATCTGATTACCTTTGCTAAAGGTGTTACCTCGGGTTACATCCAGCTCGGTGGCGTAGTTATCAGAGAGCCAGTTTCAAACACCTTTGATGAGCGAGTATTTGCTGGTGGCCTTACCTATATGGGTCACCCGTTGGCGTGCGCAACAGCGGTGGCAACTATCGATGTCATGAAAGAAGAGAAGATGTTAGAAAACGCCACCATGATTGGCGAGAAAGTATTAGGCCCAGGGCTACTTGAATTAGCTAAGAAACATAAGGTGATTGGCGATATTCGAGGCGCTGGAGTTTTCTGGGGCGTTGACTTGGTTAGTGATCGCGCAACGCATGAACCGCTTGCGCCATATGGTGCTTCGAGTGCGGCCATGAATGAATTAGTCGCAGCTTGCAAGAAGAACGGCTTGATGCCGTTTAATAACTTCAACCGCATTCATTTATGCCCACCGTGCAATATTTCAGTTGAAGATGCAAAGTTAGGCCTTGAGCTTTTGGATAAGTCTTTAACTGAAATCGCCAAGTACTACACCGGCGCTTAATAAAACTTAGTAAACCAAACTATTACCCGAGAAACTTAACCGGGTAATAGTTTGGTCAACTTTTAAGCTGTTGGTGTAACTAAGTACTGCGAGTACGCAGAGAGCGTTAAGAAGGTTGGGAAATGATCTTCATCCAAACAAATCTGGCGGAAGATTGTCACAGCGTCATCAAATCGATCATGCTCGTTGCGCTCAAGCCCATTTAGGATGTCGAAGATCAATTGTTCTACGAGGCCATGGGTGATATGGGTGCCTTCGCGAGTGATAACTTCGTAGCGAATCCACTGCCAGATCTGTGATCGGCTAATTTCAGCCGTGGCCACGTCTTCCATGAGGTTATCGATTGCTGCAGCGCCGGTACCGCGTAACCAAGATTCGATGTAGCGAAGACCTACTGCCACATTTGTGCGCAGTCCGGCATCGGTGACATCTCCACCAAATGATTTAATGTCTAGCAGTTGATCTGGCGTTACTTGAACATCATCGCGGAGGCGATCTACTTGATTTGGTTTGGCTCCTAGAACTGCGTCAAATTCGGCTTGCGCAACTGGAATCAAATCTGGGTGAGCAACCCAAGTACCATCAAAGCCATCGGCGGCTTCGCGAGCCTTATCTGCTTTAACCGCTTCTAATGCTCGCTCGGTAACTTCTTTATCTTTACGATTCGGAATGAAGGCGCTCATGCCGCCAATCGCGTGTGCCTTTCGCTTGTGGCAAGTAGATACCAATAGCTCGGTATATGCCCGCATAAATGGCACTGTCATAGTTATCTGAGCACGATCTGGCGTAATGAATTGACGGCCAGAGCCAGCGAAGTTTTTGATGATTGAGAAGATGTAATCCCATCGACCGGCATTTAAGCCAGCACAGTGGTCGCGAAGTTCCCAGAGAATTTCTTCCATTTCAAACGCTGCTGGAATAGTTTCAATTAGAACTGTGGCACGGATTGTTCCAAATGGAATATCTAGACGTTCTTCAGCGTAAGTGAAAATGTTATTCCACAATTGCGCCTCGGCATGCGATTCAATCTTGGCCAGATAGAAATATGGCCCAGCCCCACGCGCGATTAGCTCTTTTGCGTTATGGAAGAAGTAAAGACCGAAGTCAACAAGTCCGGCAACTGTTGGACGAGGGCGATCTTCTTGATCAACAAATAGCAAGTGCTTTTCAACTAGATGCCATCCGCGTGGGCGCATAACAATTGTTGGTGGTTTCTCAGCGGTGATTGTGTAAACCTTGTCACCAGAGTCAAAGCTAAGTTGTCTACGAATTGCATCGTATAGCGAAACCTGTCCCCCGATAATGTTTTCCCAAGTAGGGCTGGTTGCATCTTCTAAATCTGCTAACCAAACTTTGGCACCAGAGTTCATTGCGTTACAAGTCATCTTCGGATCAGTTGGGCCAGTGATCTCAACTCGACGATCTTCCAGACCTGGGCCAGGTCCTGCTACCTGCCAGCCTTCATCCTCGCGGATATGAGCAGTTGATTTAAGAAATGTTGGGCGACGACCATTTGTAAAGTGGTTGCGGTTAACTAATCTGTGCGCAAGTAAGTCACTACGAGTGCCAGCAAAGAGTTCGTGCAGTTCGGTAACAAATGCCAAAGCATCGGTTGTAAGAATCTCGTTAAAGCGTGGGTGCATCTTTCCCGCAATTGTTATATGTGACATTTAATTCTCCTTTGAATTAGTTTAAAAATTAGTGGAATTGTTCGTTTTCAGTTGACCCAGCTAAAGCCAGCGTGGCGCTGTTTGGATTAAGGGCGGTAGAGATGGCATCGAAGTAACCGGTGCCTACTTCACGCTGATGCTTAGTCGCGGTGTAACCATCTGCTTCACTAGCAAATTCAGCTTCTTGTAGCTCAACGTAGGCGCTCATGCCGCAAGATTTATATCCCTTTGCGAGATTAAACATTGAGTGATTAAGTGCATGGAATCCGGCGAGCGTAATGAATTGAAACTTATAACCAAGCGCAGCTAAATCTGCTTGGAATGTTGCAATCTGAGCATCGTTTAGATGACGCTTCCAGTTAAATGAAGGTGAGCAGTTGTATGCAAGCATCTTGCCCGGGAACTTCGCGTGAATAGCTGCTGCGAATTCTCTTGCTAGCTCCAAGTCAGGTTCACCAGTTTCAACCCAAATCAAATCGGCATACTCAGCAAAAGCTAAACCGCGTGTTACCACAGCGTGCATACCTGGCTTAACTCGGTAGAAACCTTCACTAGTGCGTTCGCCAGTTGCATACTGCGCATCGCGAGAATCAATATCTGAAGTAATTAAGTCAGCAGCCAGCGCATCAGTGCGAGCAATGATTAGAGTTTCAACACCAGCAACATCTGCTGCAAGGCGGGCAGCATTTAGCGTTCTGACATGTTGTTGAGTCGGAATCAAAACTTTTCCACCTAAGTGACCGCACTTCTTTTCTGAAGCAAGTTGATCTTCCCAGTGAACTCCGGCAGCTCCAGCTTGAATCATTGATTTCATTAATTCATAAGCATTCAGCGGGCCACCAAAACCGGCTTCAGCATCGGCCACAATTGGGGCAAGCCAATCAATACTTGCTGCACCTTCAACGCGCTCTACTTGATCTGCGCGCATTAAGGCATTGTTGATTCGGCGCACAACAGCTGGAACTGAGTTCACGGGATACAAACTTTGATCTGGATAAGTTTGCCCAGAAAGGTTGGCGTCTCCTGCTACTTGCCATCCGGATAAATAGATCGCCTTTAGGCCGGCCTTAACTTGTTGCACGGCTTGGTTTCCAGTTAGGGCGCCAAGGGCGGCAACCCACTTTTCGGTATGGAGCAGATCCCAAAGGTTTTCGGCCCCACGCTTAGCCAGGGTCGAATCCTCGGTAATAGAGCCTCTTAGGCGCACCACATCTTCAGCCGTGTAATCACGCTTAACCCCAGCCCAGCGTGGGTTAGTTGCCCACTCTTTTTGCAATTCTTCTGCGGTCTGGGTATTGCTTCCGATACGGCTTTTCATGAACTACTCCTTTGTAGGTGTGAAAAAGCAAGGGTTTTTGTGCCCTTTGCTCTACTGACTTGAGTATTGAGTACTAATTCTGGCTTTGCACGGCTTTTCTGACAGAATAAATCTAATATTTCTATTTTCTAGAACTTCCACAATTCTGCTGCACATGGGAGTATTAATTATGAGCACTTTAGAAGAGCAATTCGATCCGCTAATCGTTGGCCGCAAGATTCGTGAGCTGCGCACCAAGCAAGGAATGAATCTTGAAGTCCTTGCCCGCGCAATCGAGCGTGCGCCTTCACAAGTGTCGGCAATTGAAAATGGAAAGCGCACTCCCCCAATTTTGCAACTACAGAAAATTGCAAACGCACTTGGTGTCACGTTAAATCAATTATTAAATGCCGATAAATTAAGTGAGCGTTCGGCAAATGAACTTGAAATTGAACGCGCACAACGAAGTGGTTTATATGCTTCCCTTGGTTTACCAGATGCTTTTATTGGTAAAACTGTTAGCAACAATATTCTCGACATTATTCTTGGGCTTCAACGCGAAGTTGAAAGATTGCACTTGCAACGCGCTGCAACACCTGAAGAAGCACGTCGTGCGAATTTAGAACTGCGTCAAGAAATGCGCAAGATAAATAATTACTTCCCCGCTTTGGAAGAAGAAGCTCGCAATCTCTTAGCGAAAATAGATCACACCTCGGGGCCACTCTCAGAGCGCCTCACTGCCGAACTTGCCAACAAATTAGGTTTCACATTGCACTACACGCAAGAATTGCCAGCATCTACCAGAGTTATCACAGATGAAAAGAACGGTCGCATCTATCTACCAATGCGACGTGAAGGCCGCGATGCACGAACTATTTTGTTACAAGCTCTAGCTGGGCACGTACTTAAGCATGACTCACCAAAAGATTATGGTGATTACTTATCGCAGCGCGTGCTAACCAACTATTTAGCTGGCGCCTTATTAATGCCGGAATCAACAGCCGTTGAGTTTCTGCAAGATGCCAAAACAAAGCGCGAACTATCAGTTGAGGATTTGCGCGATCACTTTGCAGTCAGCTATGAAGCCGCGGCTCATAGATTCACAAACCTGGCCACAGTGCACCTTGAGCTACCCGTGCACTTTCTCAAAGTCCATGAAAGTGGCGCTATTTCTAAGGCATATGAGAATGACAATGTAACTTTCCCATCTGATGTATTTGGCTCCGTTGAGGGCCAGATTGTTTGCCGCAACTGGAGTGCTCGCAAAGTATTCACAGTTGAAGATCGATTCACTCCTTACTATCAATACACAGATAAGCCAGCTGGTACTTATTGGTGTACCTCAAGAATTGAGAACAGTGATCAAGGTCAATTCTCAATCAGCGTTGGTACCAAATTTGAAACCGTAAAGTACTTCAGAGGCAGAGCCTCAACTACCCGCTACAAATCTAATTGTCCTGATCCAACTTGTTGCCGGCATGCACCTGCTGATCTCGAAGATAAGTGGGGCGGAATGATTAGGCCGACGCCGAAAATAAACTCGAGCCTGCTTGCCGCGATGCCGCAAAACGGATTCCTTGGCATTGAACACCGAGAAGTTCTTGAGTTTCTCGAAGGGCAGCGAGACTCTTAACAATCTACTTTACAGAATTTCATCTAGTAAAGAAGAATCAAGGTTTTAATAAGTCGCCAATTTTTCCAAGAAAATAACTCATCAACGTGCGCATTGGGTCAGGTTGGTTTGCATGACGACCTAGGAACTCAGAAGTTCCGTCTCGACCACAGAGAGATTGAATGATCGCTGGCCCACCTGGGTGCATCGCAGCCCACTTAGTTAAGTCATAGACACCGCCATCTACTACGGTCCAGCAATCGGCACTTGAGCTGTGCTTCTTAACTTCTTCCAAAGTGAATCTCGCTTGTCCAGCACTTTGAGTCGGTGTTGGAGTCGGTGTTGGAGTCGGTGTTGGAGTCGGTGTTGGAGTCGGTGTTGGAGTCGGTGTTGGAGTCGGTGTTGGAGTCGGTGT
>JAPLAW010000053.1:20495-24385 GCA_026393075.1 Actinomycetota bacterium
TTGGAGTCGGTGTTGGAGTCGGTGTTGGAGTCGGTGTTGGAGTCGGTGTTGGAGTCGGTGTTGGAACAACCTTTACGCCTTTACTCCAGACCAACTTCTTGCCGGACTTCACACAGGTGAACTTGTATCCATTGACTGTTGAAGTTGTATTCAACTTCGCGCAAGTTCCGCCAGCTTTTGCAGTCGCGGCTACCGCCACACTTGATGGCAATAAAGTGGCCAAAAGGACAACTAAAAGGGCGGGTGTTAGTCGGCGCATTGAACGAGAATAAATGATGGAGAGAGAAAAATAGAAGTCTGAGGTTCTAATTCCTCATGAATTGTCTACTTCTTTTTATAACCCGAAGGGCATACCGGCTTAACGGCAGTTACCTTCTTGGTCAGCTTTCCCTTCACGCAGGTAATCGTGATCTTCTTTGCTGCTGCGGCTTTGGCTGCGGCCGCAGCTTTGTCCGCAATCACCTTATCGGCCGCGGCCTTATCGGCAATTATTTTGTCTGCGGCGGCTTTCTCGTCCGCGATTTTCTTATCGGCGGCTGCCTTTGCCGCAGCAATCTGAGCAGGTGTAAGCGGATCTAATTTCAGCTCGAATACTAAGGTGTAGGCATCAATATCTGCCGGTACAACTGCTGCACTCCCGCCACGGAAATAGCGAACTTGTATTTTCGAATCTTTCACAATTGTAGAGGTATCAAATTTGGCAATGGCAAGTAAATCAAGAACCCATTGATAAGTAATTTCACCACCCCATGCCCACTTATCAAAATAGAATCGATTGATCGAAATAGACGTTGCTCCTGGTGCTACATATGCAAAACCAAACCAACCTGGATCAAAAATGGTGCAAGGTATCGGCGTACTAATTCCATTTAGAATTTGGATAGTCCCTTGAAGAGGCGTTACAAAATCTGATGCATGCTCAACTAGATCTGGGTGACAAGGCCCGGCCGTAGTTGGATCTAGGATTATTCCAAGAGATGCGATTGGATTAGATAAGTCTATTGTTCCTTTAACATTTCGGTAAAAATAGAAAGATAATACTTTTTGCGCATCAATAGCTTGCTTAATTCCAGCAGTCTTAAACATTAGTATTAGATCTTCGTAAGTGAAATCTTTCCATTTCCAAGAATTAATATCAGTCAAAGAGCCAGATTCCAAAACAACATTGGCGCGGTCTCCGTATGTTAATCCAACTATTCCGGGGTCGGCCGTCGTACATGGTGCGGCAAGTGCTTGTCCGTTAAGTACTAGACCCATCGATTGTCCCGGGTGGATCGCGAACTTGGTTAACTCAATTTTATCGGGCACGCAGTTATCGGCAGCTTGTGCGGCTGTTGGCTGGAAAGTTAATGAAGCGATTAACGCTAGAAATACTACTTTAAATGTAACTCTGGATGTGATTTTCATATTTTCCTCATCTAACCAAGAATTGCATCGTCTAATTGAACCTGAAAATAGTTCACAACATCTTTATTTTGAAACTTGGCATTCTTGGAAGTTACCTTTACGACCAAATTACCGGCACGGAATTTTTCTATGCTCGGCTGATCTTGGCTGAAACAGGCGATACTGAAGGTATCGCCGCTAATCATCGAACGTGGCATGCCAAGTACGTATGGGAATGCTTCAGCATTTAGATCTAGATAAACTGTCTTGCATGAAGAAGCTGCTTCGACAAATTGATTTTTTTCGATAGTACCTATCGCCATAGTTACATTTGGTAAGCCTTTGGGCACAGCGCTTACGAATTCAGCAACATATAGGAATGTTTGTTCATTAAGATATCCATAATCTGGGTCAACAACATCTTCTTCTTGAAGAGTTGAAGTGCTGCTCCACTCATGAAGCCCATCTATCATGCTATTGAAATTTTCTATCTGCACTTTATGACTGTAATTGGCTAGCGCAACATCGCCCTGATTTTGCCAGCTCCATCTGTATGTCCCAACCTTGTCAACGACGATATTGCCTTTACTATCTGTGCCCACTGAGAGGTCTTTAACTGAATTAGAAAAGCTCTTGAAATCAGCCGAAGTACATAGTTTTCCATAGCAAGCTTTGTATGAGATATCTGTTTTATTTGCTCCAGTAAATGGAATGATCACTCTAACGCTTGCTGTGCTAAAGGGAGGGTTTTGAGTAGAAACTTTAACTTTGTATGTCTTGAAGGCTTTTAAATTCTTCTGTGTGGTTCCTTTAGTAACGACGATGCTAATGGACTTTGCCGACGGGTTTGAAACAGTGACTAAAATTCCCAAAGATTTTGAAGTTGCAGAATCTTTTTGAATCCAGTTGGTGCTCTCGATAGAAATGCTAGGTCCACTATCAGCAAACCCTTCAGCAAATACACCCTGTCGGGGTGACATGAGAACCAAGATAATAAGTGCATAGAAAGCTGTCGTTTTTTTACTTATTCTCATTGCATTCTCCCCCGCTAGCCGTTACGGGTATTACCGCTTCGGTAGGCAAGATTTATGCAGTTGAGCTTAAGAAATTACTTAATTCCTATCACCAGTCGCACGCGACCTTGGAAATTAGGATCCGTTAATAGGTAATTAAGGGTTAGGTCGCCGCTAAATGCACCAAACTCATTGATATGGGTGCCATAACCAAGGTCATAGCGACCAATTTGGCTATTGGTTTCGGTGGCATCGGCTGTAACCACAGTAAGGGTGCCAGCTAAGCCTTTGGCGAATTCCGGAATTTCAGAGACTAGTTCGAGAAATTGGCCAGGTTCTAGCTTCACGTTAGTCGAGTACGTAATTGGATTCTTTCCGTCACCTTTTAGATCCAAAATGATCACGCGGGCTTGATCAGAACTAGTCCCAACGCTTTCAATCACGCTCTGTTGGTTGGTAGATGACGAGCCTGAAGAGAAAGCGACATAGAGACCAAAGCCCAGTGTGATGGCAGCAAGTGAGAATTACTAGCTCTGCCAGATTCTCATTTGAAACTAAATTGATGCCGAGTCGTTCAAACTCACGCTTGATTACATCGTCGATCTCTCTCATTTCTCGCCCCCTTTCTCTTCGACTAATTCAGCATCCTCTATGTCATCTACCGTAAGTTCGGGTCGGTTTTTATTCACTGGAGCTGATATTTCTTTGGTTCCTTGGATAAAACTTGCAACCGCTAATCTGCCGCGAGCTAAGTGTGAAGCAGCCGTGCCCATCGGCATCTGTAGTGATCTTGCGATCTCTTTAAGCGCATAACCTTCTTCGTAAGTAAGAACCAACACAGCTCGTTGTGCCGGTGTGAGAGATTTAAGCGCAGCGTGTACTAAAAGTCGCTCAGTTATCTCATCAGTTGAATCGCTGCCATCTATCGCTGCATCAAGTGCTTCAAGTGTTGTTTCTAACTCATCTTTCTTACGAGCCCACTTACGGCGCAGATCTGCATGCTTACTAACCATAATTCGAATTGCATAAGCCTCAAGGTTCTCAAAAACATCGATCAGGGTTTCTTGCAATACATCTTCAGCATTTTGAATATCGAAACAAATAATTCGGGCAGCACGCAGCAAAGTTACCTGGCGCTCATTCACCCAGGCTGCAAATTCTTGGTCATATCCTTTGGCCAATTTTGCGCTCCCCGTAGAGGGCAAAGGCTAACCGAATGGCATCGAATAATCACTAGGGCAATCTTCTTGCCTGAGTGAACAGTCAATTAACTAGTAGGAATAGGTGCGATCTTTAAGGCCTCTTTATCCCAGAGCACCTGTTTGCCTTTTGCCCACTTAATTTCATCAAAAATATATTGGCCAAATTTCGGATAAGCCGCTTCTGGTGTGATGCCAAATGTTTTCTTAAATACGCCCTTCCACGAGGGGCAAGTCAGTCCTTCTTGGCTAACTGGATAATCACAGACACCTATCCACGCGTCTTTAAGTC
>JAPLAW010000044.1 GCA_026393075.1 Actinomycetota bacterium
GCTAGATACATCAGTCGATATTTAACAGAGGGTGCATAAGTGGCAGATCATTACGAAGCGTTAGGTGTGTCTCGCGATGCATCTGGCGATGAAATAAAGAAGGCTTATCGCAAACTTGCTCGTGAATTACATCCCGATGTAAATCCAGATCCAGCAACTCAAGAAAAATTCAAAGAAGTAACTGCTGCCTATGACACATTGAGCGATCCACAAAAGCGCCAGCAATATGACATGGGCGGAAGCAACATGGGTGGCTTTGGTGGTTTCGGTAACACTGGCGGTTTTAGCGACATCATGGATGCATTCTTTGGCGGCGGCACAGCTAATCGCGGCCCACGCCCGCGTATGCGTGCAGGCCAAGATGCACTAATTCGTATCGAAGTTGATTTAAACGAAGCTTGCTTTGGTACTGAGCGCACCATTACTTTGGAAAGCGCAGTTGTTTGCACCAAGTGCACCGGTAGCGGATGTGCTGATAACTCAACTCCACAAACATGTCCGATCTGTAAGGGTCGTGGCGAAACACAACAAGTAACACGATCTTTCATCGGTCAAGTAATGACTTCGCGTCCTTGCAACAATTGCGGGGGATACGGTTCAACAATTCCGAACCCATGTCGCGAATGTTCCGGCGATGGCCGAGTTCGTGCGCGCCAAACAATTGACATTAAAGTTCCAGCCGGCGTTGAAACAGGAAACCGAATTCAGATGTCTGGCCGTGGCGAAGTTGGCGCAGGCGGCGGCCCAGCTGGTGATTTATATGTAGAAATCGTCGAAACTGCTCATGAAACATTGATGCGTGAAGGCGATAATCTCCACTTGGCGTTGGCAGTTTCAATGGCTGCGGCAACACTAGGTACAAAAGTAAAAGTTGAAACGCTCGATGGCCCAATCGAGGTAGAAGTTAAAGCTGGCACTCAAAGTGGCGCCACTATTACGGTTAAGGGCAAAGGTATGACGCATTTGCGCCGTGGCACCCGTGGTGACTTGATTGTCCATGTCGAAGTAAAGATTCCGACTAAATTGAATAAGGCTGAAGAAGAGTTAATGCGAAAGTTTGCCGAATCTCGTGGTGAAAAAGCTGGCGAAGTTGAGATTAAAGATCACGACCAAAGTTTCTTCCATAAGCTTCGTGGCGCTTTCGGTCGCTAAATGTTAACTCTATTTTTTGTGCCAGATCTGCCAATTCAAGTTGGTGCAAGATATTCATTTAATTCTGAAGATGCCAACCATGCAATTAAAGTCCTGCGCATTGAAGTAGGTGAAATATTCCAAGTATCTGACGGCAATGGTGGTTGGGCTAATGTCCAAGTTAATGAAGTTACTAAACGCTCGCTTGAAACTACGGTATTAGAAGTTGGTCGCCAAGAGCCGTTAGAAATTAAGTTTACAGTTGTGCAAGCTCTACCTAAAAGCGATCGTGCAAAGGAAGCAGTTGAACTTCTAACTGAAGCTGGCGCTGATGTGATTGTGCCTTGGCTGGCCAATCGCTCTATTAGTCGCACCGAAGTAATTAGTAAATTTGCTACAACCGCGCGCGAAGCTAGTAAGCAGTCACGTCGCCTCTTTATTCCACAGTTACATGAAACTGTAAAGGAGAAAGGCGTGATTGAGTTAATTAAGAACGCTGATCTGGCACTGGTATTTCATGAAAGTGCGCAAGTAAAGCTAAGTGAAATTATTACGCCTGAGACCAAGGCAAAAAATGTAGTAATTGTGATTGGCCCCGAAGGTGGCATAACTGAAGAAGAACTTGCCACTTTCGCAGCAGCTGGTGCTCACGTTGCCGGCCTGGGCAGACCAATTTTGCGCTCAGCACATGCTGGATTAGCAGCACTTAGCGCCGTTAATTCTTTGCTGAAAGTCTTCTAAACTAATTAACTATGAGCTGCCTATTCTGCAAAATCATCGCTGGTGAAATTCCAGCTGAGATTAAGTTTCAAGATGAGCAAGTGATTGCCTTTGCCGACATTAATCCGCAGGCTCCAGTTCATTTCCTGATTGTTCCAAAATTGCATGTCGAAAACGCTGCCGAGTTAGCTGCTCAATCACCAGCTGCGCTAAGCGCAGTATTTGCAGCTGCAGATCAATTGGCAAAGGCTGAAGGTTTAACTGGCTATCGCACCGTCTTTAATACTGGCGCCGATGCTGGGCAAAGCGTTTTTCACGCTCACTTACATCTTTTAGGTGGGCGTGGTCTGGCTTGGCCGCCCGGTTAAAGATAGCCTTATGCCACACATGGAGAGAACCTTAATTACGATTCCGCCCGCAATTCCAATGGTTGCGTTGGTCGGAGCAAATGATGCAAACATGCTCGCTGTTGAAGCGGCATTCCCATCGGTAAATATCACGGTACGCGGCAATGAAATTACTCTGCGCGGCCCACATATTGATTGCCAACAATTAGAGAAACTTTTCACCGAACTAATGGTGGTTATCCGTTCTGGCCAGCCGGTAAATGTTGATTCCGTAATTCGATCCATAGGCATGTTGGCTCAGACTCCGCAAGATAATCCGGGCGAAGTTTTATCCCTAAACATTGTTTCTAATCGCGGTCGCACAATTCGGCCAAAGACAGCAAACCAAAAGCGTTACGTAGATGCAATTGATGAAAACACAATTACCCGGCAGTTGAAGCTGGCGAACACCTAGGTTTCTTGCCCGGTTCACTTTCTGAAAAAATTGATCCATATTTACGACCACTTTTTGATGCGCTGCACGACATGATTGATATCGATTCGATTCCGCGTTTAATGCAATCTGGGGTTATCGAAGTTGCCCCTCTTGCATTTATGCGTGGTCGCACGCTTAATGATGCCTTTATTATTCTTGATGAAGCGCAGAACACCACACCCGAGCAGATGAAGATGTTTCTAACTCGGCTAGGTTTTGGCTCCAAGATGATCTCTTTCCAAGAGTTAACTGCCGAAGATGTGGTTCGCCATCGCTTAATTGGTGACATTGTTAAGGCTTATGACAAGTTCAATGAAGCGCGCCAAACCCCCCGTTCGATTCGCAATCCATGACCATTGAAATAACTAATAAATCAGGGGCGCTGGCACCTGGGGATCAAATTCAGTCGCTCTTGGCTTTTGCGATGTCTAAATTAGATCTGAATCCGGATTGTGATTTGAACGTAACTTTTGTCGATGATGCCGAAATGACTGAGCTACACATTAAGTGGATGGATGAGCCTGGCTCAACTGATGTGCTCTCATTTCCAATGGATCTGCCTGAAACTGAAGGTGAAATCGTAACTTTGGGCGACATTGTTATTTCACCTGACTTTGCAACAGCGCAAGCAAATTTAGCTGGCCATTCTCCTGAACATGAAATGTTCATTTTAGCCACTCATGGTTTATTGCATATCTTGGGATATGACCATGCTGAAGCCGTAGAAGAAAAAGTTATGTTTGAGTTGCAAGAATCCCTAGTAAAACAATGGAGTGCTGAAAGTAAATGAACCCCCTGCCCATAATTTCCATCATTGCACTATTGGCTTTCGCTGGCTTTTTAGCTGGCACCGAATCAGCACTTGCTTCAATCTCTCGCGTTGTGATTGAAAAACTAGAGAGTAAGCGTGGCGGAGCGATTCTTAAGAAAGTTTTCTTTGATCAAGCTAGATATTTAAACGTTGTATTGTTGGTTAGAAAGACTTGCGAATTAACTGCCACTGTTTTATTAGCAGTCATCTTGTTACGCGAATATTCATCGGCCCAAGCAATGGCGCTAACGGTTGCGATCATGGTGGTTGTTTCATATGTAATGGTCGGAGTTGGACCTCGCACACTCGGCAAACAAAGACCTGATAACTGGGCGCTAGCTGGCGCAACCGTGGCATATTTCTTAGCCTTTATTCTGGCTCCGTTGACTAAATTACTTATTGCAATTGGTAATGCGATTACGCCTGGAAAAGGCTTTCGAAGCGGACCATTTGCTAATGAAGCTGAACTGCGCGACTTAGTAGATCAAGCTCACGAACGCGGTCTAGTTGAGTCTGATGAGCACGAAATGATTCACTCGGTATTCGAGCTGGGCGACACGTTGGTGCGCGAATTAATGGTGCCGCGCACCGACATGGTTTGGGTGGAAAGAGATAAGACGCTGCGCCAAGGTTTATCTCTTGCGCTGCGTTCTGGTTTCTCACGTATTCCTGTCGTGGGCGAAAACATCGATAACATTATTGGAATCACCTATGTTAAGGATCTAGCTCGTCGAGCTCTGGATCATCATGAAGCCGAAACATCTGAGCGCGTAGAGCAGCATTTGCGCCCAGCCACTTTCGTGCCTGAGATTAAGATCGCCGCAGAGTTATTGAAGGAAATGCAGCGCGATCAGATTCACTTAGCAATTGTGGTTGATGAATACGGTGGCACTGCTGGCCTAATTACCATTGAAGATATTATTGAAGAAATCGTGGGCGAGATTGCCGATGAATATGATGATGGTTACTTCAGAACGTCCTATTGGTCGCCGTCGTAGAATAAGTAGCGTTCTTGTCGAAAAGTTAGTGGAGCCAGTAGCAGATGCTGAATAATCCAGAAGATCAAAAGTTAGTCACTCTGGCACAGGCAACCTTGAAGCGCAGTGGCGCAAAGCAAGCTGCAGCTCTCCGTGATAACACTGGTCGCACTTATGTGGCAGTACCAGTTGATTCCACATCACTTGCACTAGATGCAGTTGAAGCAGTATTTACTGTTGCAATGGCATCACAAATTAGCGGCATTGAGGCCGTTGTCTTTACTGGTGAGCGAAGTGCGAAAACTGCAGTAATTAATGAGTTTGCGCCATCGGCAGCGATCTTCTTTGCCAACGAAGGGGCAGAGCCCGATAAGATTGCCTAATGCGCATCGTTCGATTTAGTCCTGGCCCAGATACTGGCCTTGGTTCCGACCCGCTATTTGGGTTACTAGAAGATGACAACACCATAAGCGTGATTTCGGGAGACCCGATCTATCACGGCGTCACCAAGACGGCTGCGACTACCGAGCTCAGCAAAGTGCGCTTATTAGCCCCAGTTATTCCGCGCAGCAAAGTTGTTTGCATAGGCAAGAACTATGCCGATCATGCAGCTGAAATGGGTGGCGTTGTACCTGATGAACCAATCATTTTCATCAAACCCAATACTTCAGTAATTGGCCCAAACGACACCATTGTTTGGCCGAGTATGGCTGGCCAAGTTGATCATGAAGCTGAACTAGCAATTGTGATTGGCCGTATCTGTAAAGATGTTCCTAAAGAGCGCGTATCTGATGTGATCTTTGGTTACACGATTGCTAACGAT
>JAPLAW010000022.1 GCA_026393075.1 Actinomycetota bacterium
GACTAATGAAATCTCGAGTCACGCGCGCTGATGGAAACCAAATAGATATGGATTTATTTGCAGCAACTTCAGATTCTTGGATAACTATTTGATGCGCTTGGCAACTTGTTGGGTTAGCCTTTAACCATGGAATCACTGGTAGTGCTTGTTGCGATAATCCTGGTAATTTCAGTGTTCAGCGGACCAATTGCGCTATTTCTTACCTGGCTGCCCGTACTAAATCGCGAGAGCACAAGTAACGGGGCTGCACTAACACGTCGCATCTTTGTAACATTTTTAGCGGTAATCGGAAGTTTTGTTTCATTTAACTTATTTATTTCAAGTGCTGGCTTTGCTGCATCTTTGATGGCAATCTTTGGTTCACTAACCGCATTCTTCGCTGTAAAGCGCGAATACTTTCCAAACGGATTCGGAAATAAATTCGGTGGTGGATCTGACCGACTTAATGGTCCGGATGGACAGCACTAGATTATTTCTGCAGTGCTAGATAAAACATGGTGGAGGTTTGCGCTGAAGCGCTAAACCACCACGCCTCACTCGGCTATATACAAATGTAAACACTTGTATACGCCTCGTTTATGTTTTTAACTCTAAGTGGAGGTGCCGGGAATCGAACCCGGGTCCTTCGGTACTGACATAGGGCTTCTACGGGCGTAGTGCGTTTATCGTTTTCTCAGTTCCGGATCTCTTACACACAAGTATCCGACAAACTCATTTGCGAAACTGTTCTCTGAAGTCGTTCGCAAAGCCAACTTCATGAAAAGCCTTCTGTCGGCGTTAGATCCCAGTCCGAAGGCTGAGCGCTGGGTTAACGGATTACAGAGCTAGCTTAGGCAGCTAGGGTGTAATCAGCGGCAGTTGTACTGGCGCTTGATTTTTTGCACAGGTTATTGGTTTACGAGATCATCCTGGCTTCCTCGGCCCGCTTCCCCTATCCCAACATCCAAAGTCGAGACCGTTCACCCCCAAGGGTGTGGAAGCTATATTGCTTCGCTATTTAGTTGTTTTATCAAGGGTCGATTATTAGCGGAAAATATTTCCGCCAACGAACCAACACTTGATGGCTTAAGTGTAAGGCAGAGATATGAGAAGAATCTAATCCGTTTAAGTTTACGCTCGGACTAGTCGTCGTATTTGCTTGAACGCCCACTCTTGCCACTGTTGCGACGCGATATTTCACGCTCAATTTCGCGACCTGCTTGTTGCTCCATCAGAGCTTCGCGTTTGTCGTGTGCTTTCTTTCCTCGCGCAACAGCTAACTCGATCTTTGCTTTGCCATCTTTGAAATAAAGCGAAAGTGGAACCAAAGTAAGCCCACCAGTTTTCACCTTTGCATGCAAACGTTTGATCTCATCTTTATGAACCAGCAACTTACGGTTTCGTCGAGGAGTGTGGTTAGTCCAAGTTCCTTCAGTGTATTCAGGAATATGAACACCATGTAACCAAAGTTCGCCATCTTCGATCATGGCAAAACCATCAACTAATGAAGCTCGCCCAGCACGTAGTGATTTAACTTCAGTGCCAGTTAGAACTAATCCGCACTCTAAAACATCTTCGATTGAATAATCGTGGCGCGCTTTTTTATTCTGCGCAATTAACTTCTTGCCAATTTCTTTAACCACGATGCACCGCCGATATTTGGCGTTAGACCTTTAGGTAGCGACGAAGTGTTACCAGAGATGCAATAGTTGAAACGCCGATACCGGTTAGCAATAGCCAGCCAGATGCGATCCAGACTTCATTCCAACCAAAGAATTTCGTGAAGGTCAAAAGCGGCGCTACTTTGCTATCAATCACACTCTTAAGTGCTGCTAATAAACCTGTTGCTAATCCCCAACCAACAAAGGCCGAGAAGATACCTTCGAGCAAGAATGGCAACTGAATTGACCAAGATGATGCGCCAACAAGTTTCATCACACCAGTTTCGCGGCGACGGTTAAAGGCTGCGATGCGCAATGTATTACTAATCAAAAGGGCAGCAGTTAATACCGAAGCTAAACCAACTAATAGCGCACCGTTCCGGAGCACTGACAACAACTGGAAGAACTTCTCAAGAATTGAGCGTTGATCTTGAACCACATCAACACCTGGGCGCCCTGAAAACGCGCTAACTACTACTGCGAACTGTGTTGGATCCTTTAGTTTCACGCGGAAAGACTCTGGCAATTGATCGGAAGAAACATTCTGGGCAATGGCAGATTCTTTAAATCGCTCTTGGAAACGCGTAAATGCCTCTGATTGCGACTCGTAGTAAACGCTATCTACAACGCTTAGTTCTTCAAGATCTTTTTGAATCTGCAAGCGTTGATCAGTAGTCACTACGCCACCTGAACAAGATGGGGTTTCGCTCAAAGGACCACAGAGAAATACCGAAACTTCGATCTTGTCATACCAATAATCCTTCATGGCGCCGACTTGGGCGTTAGAAAGAAGTCCGATTCCCAGCAGTGATAGCGAGATGGCCACTGTGACAACAACGGCGAAAGTCATAGTTAGGTTTCGACGCAGGCCGATGCCGACTTCGCTCATTAAAAACTTAGCGCGCATAGATCTGCCCCTATCCCTTGTGTCCGAAAGTCGAGCGATTCATCATCAAGCCTTGTGTAATTGCGTTGCGATTCATCTCGTGTGTAAGTACGTTGCGATTCATCTCGTGTGTAAGTGCGTTGCGATTCATCATCAACCTGTGTATCCGTAAACGCCACGAACTTGGTCGCGAATAACATGTCCGCCTTCGAGTTCGATAACTCGCTTGCGCATCTGATCAACAATTCCGGAATCGTGCGTTGCCATCAAAACGGTGGTGCCTTCGCGGTTAATGCGATCAAGTAGCTTCATGATGCCTACGCTGGTATTCGGATCAAGGTTTCCGGTTGGTTCATCGGCAATCAAAATCAATGGGCGGCTTACATATGCACGAGCAATTGCCACACGCTGTTGCTCGCCACCTGAAATCTCATTTGGCTTGCGATCAGCTTTATCTTCTAGGCCGACAAGTTCTAGAACTTCAGGAACTTCGCGATTGATTTCTTTCTGCGAATAACCAAGTACGTGCAGAGTGAACGCGACATTCTCGGCAATAGTTTTATTTGGCAGCAAACGGAAATCTTGGAAAACAGTTCCGACCTGGCGACGCAGTTCTGGCACTTTGTGATTTGCTAACTTATTTAAATCTTTGCCAGCTACATGGATCGTGCCAGTTGACGGGCGCTCTTCGCGCAGAATCAAACGCAAGAATGTTGACTTACCAGAACCTGAAAGACCGACCAAGAAAACGAATTCGCCCTTGGTGATTTCCAAGTCCACGTTCTCTAGCGCCGCTCGATCCATTCCTGGATAGGTCTTGCTGACCTTCTCTAAGCGAATCAATTTCAACTCCCTGCATTCGACGAACACTTCTCTTGAGCTGGCACACAATGAGCACGCGCCTGCCTTAACTGTCCTAGTTTAGGTAAAAGCCGCACAAATCGGGCTCTCTAACGCGCTTTTTGACTGTGAAATCACGCTGAGAATCGGGAATTAGCGAATACTCAGCGACTTTTCGAGCAGACCAGTAATACTAAAAATCTGCTTCGTTTGACGTTTATTAGCTGCTGCGACGCCAGCGAATACCAGCTTCGATAAATTCATCGATTTCACCATTTAATACGGCACTGGTATTTCCAGTTTCATAGTCAGTGCGCAAATCCTTAACCATTTGGTACGGCGCCAAAACATAAGTGCGCATTTGGTTACCCCAAGAGCCTGAATTATCGCCCTTTAGCGCATTAATTTTCGCCTGCTCTTCTTGGCGACGTCGTTCTAATAACCTAGATTGCAGAACCGCCATTGCAGTTGCCTTATTTTGAATCTGCGAGCGTTCGTTCTGACAGGAAACCACAATGCCAGTTGGAATATGTGTCAGTCGAACTGCAGAGTCAGTGGTGTTAACACCTTGACCACCAGGTCCAGATGAACGATAAACATCTACCCGAATTTCTTTTTCATCAATTTCAATTGCATCACTTTGTTCAACGACCGGAACAATTTCAACACCAGCAAATGAAGTGTGACGACGTGACTGGCTATCAAATGGCGAAATACGAACTAAGCGATGCGTGCCTTGTTCTACCGACAACGTGCCATATGCATATGGGGAGGAAACCCGAAACGTAGTTGATTTAATTCCAGCTTCTTCGGCGTATGAAGTTTCAAGAACATCGACTTTTAGATTATGGCGCTCGCAATAACGCAAGTACATACGCATCAACATTTCGGCCCAGTCAGCTGCTTCAACGCCACCAGCTTCCGAGCGGATTGTTACCAACGCATCTCGTTCGTCATACTCGCCATTTAGCAAAGTCTGAACTTCTAGTTCGCTGATTGCTTTCTTGACTGAATCTAATTCAGCACCGGCATCAGCTAATGCACTCTCATCGCTCTCAGCATTGGCTAGTTCTAATAAAATGGGCATATCTTCAACGCGACGGCGCAGTCCTTCTAAGCGGCTAATTGTCGATTGCACTCGGGATAAACGGCTTGTTATCTTCTGGGCATTTTCAGGGTCATCCCACAAATCAGGAACGCCTGCTTGGGCTTCTAAATCAATTGCGGCAGCACGAAGCTTTGGAAGGTCTAATACCTTCTCAATTGAGACCAGAGTTGCATCGATTGCAGCAATCTCTAGATCGTATTCACGCGCGGCCATAGGCTGAAGTCTAGTGGACGCTCAAACCCATTATTTACGCGGCTTAAAAGTTGATGCCAAATATCTACCGGTTTATACGGACTATCTAAAAGTTGATGAGGACTATCTAAAAGTTGAAGCAGACTATCTACCGGTTGATGCCAACAATCTAAAAGTTGAGGCCAAATAACGAGAGCACGCGTTTCTTCACACTAGTTGTTCCAGCCGACGCCGAAAGATCAACACTTTCAAAGGAGAAGAGTGAAAGTGAAATTGGCAGCCATGCTTTTGCGGATGCGGTTATCAAAACTTCAGTGCCATTACATTGGAATTCACTAATGCGCACATCACTTAATTCGCGGCGCACTAATTGGCGGTTAGAGCGGCCGAATTGAAAACTAGTATCACCGTAATTTCGGTTTGCGGTATTTGCGATTTCGGCCAATGTTTCACTGGCTCGACTACTTGCGGCTTTGCAATCAATTGGAATTACTGGGCTTGCATCACTAACTAAAAACGATAACGCGGAATGCTTGCCCTGATAGTAGGTATCTAAATCCAGCGCATGCGCCGCACTCTGCGCTGCTGATTCAGTTGCTTGCACCAAGGAACGTTGAGCGACGATCACAGCCGAAATGTCGGTAAGCACAACACCAGATAGGAGTACGACTGCAAATAGACCAAAAACTAAAACCGAAATGGAACCGTCTTCGTTCTGAAGTCGGGTGCGCATCCAGTTTGGATTAAGGCAAGAATATTTCAAGTTTTGATTAAGGCGAGACCGCACCCAGTTTGGGTTAAAGAGTCGTATTAGACCCAAGGTGAGACTGTTTCCCGCGCTGTTGCGGTACTTACGCGCTTGCCGTCTTGGCTGCGCAACGTAATTGTGATCTCAACCTTATTCTCAGGAGTTATGCAAAGTAGCCCCGCACAATCGACTGTGAAGTCTAAATCTTTGATTCGTTCCTCTTTTAGCCCTAACTCGCGAGCCCCTGTTTTCATTGTGTTTCGAGCATTTAACGTTGCGCTCAAGTCATTCGCGCTCAGGATGTAGGCCCGCACAGATTCGCGAGCCAAAGTGCGCACTATGAATTCATCGTTACTTAGTGCTGCAAACTGAGATAGGAAAATAATTACCGGGACAAATAGCGGCAGTGCGAGTGCAACAAATTCGACAACGGCACTTCCGCTCTCATTCTTTAGTTTTCGTAGTAAGACTGCAGGATAAGTTTCACTCTTTCCCTTACATAGCTTGCCCCTTTGTAATCCTAATTTTCCACGTACATCAAACATCGCTAGCCCTGGTTTTCCAGGATTGAGAATCCATGCACTTTCACTGCATGTTTCTGACTGCCTACGTGTGGAACAAGGTTGGGTAACGCTTGATTATGGGTTGTGACAACGGCTCGCAACTTATTGAAAGCATCGGGTGAGTTAAGATCAATGATCACATCACCTTGCTCAAAGCGACCGGTAATTGAATTATGTGTTGCTGCACTTTGGGCATAGCTGGCTTCAATATTGCGGCTACTAATCGCGAGTATTAATTGAAACGAGATCAAGAACAAGGTCATCAATGGAATAACAACTAGAGCACTTTCAACACTACCCCGTTCGCTACGTAGTGACTTCGCAAAATTGGATAGATCGCGTTTACGTCGACTTTTTAACAAATGCCGTTGCCGTTTCTCCAAGAAGTGTCTCCTCCATGCACTTCGCAGCCAACGTTTACCCCGTGGTTTAGGAGGCAACCCTGAAAGGAGTGATAAAACCATTACCGAATACCGTTCATAGCATCGAGTGAATTCTTCAAGATAGTTGTTAGACGAGGTGCTGCGATTGTCCAGATAGCGGTAACGAGCCCAGTTGTCATCAGCACAACTAACACCCATCCGGGCACATCTCCGCGCTCATCTTTAACTTTTGCAACTAGATCAAAGTTGCGCAAACGATTAATTCTGTGGCCAGCTGCAATTGCTGCCTTGGTCATCGCGGATTCAGCGCTACTCAAGATTTTCATGGCTATAAATTTTTTTGGGGCTTCTTCTACTTCTGTGTTCTTGACTGTAGTAGTTTCAGTTTTCTCGACGGCAGTGTTTTCAGTCTCGGTTTTCTCGACTGCAGTTGTTTCATTTACTTCGGTCATGCTTTCCATGTTTCCTCTTTCTGTTTGTTTGGACCTAGCTGATTAACATTTTGTTGCTTTTGTGACGGATTAGTTCTTTGCTTTTGTGGCGGGTTAGCGTTTTGTTCCTTCAGCGACGGATTTCATCAACTACATAAAGCCATTTAGATTCGATAGTGATGGCCAAAGTGCAAAGAGCATCGAGACTGGCAGAATCAGAAATACCACCGGAATCATCATGGATATCTCAGCTTTGCCAGCAGCGGCCATAATTTGATTGCGATGAGCAGTTCGCGATTCCTGCGCGTGACGTTGTAACACTTCAACAATCGGTGCACCACGCAACATCGCAGTAATCATGGCGTCGATAAACCTGCGAATAGTTACCGATTTGATTCGTCTGCCCATCGCATCTAGCGCAATATGAAATGGCGCTCCTGCTATGACATCTTTGGTCACTACGGCGAACTCGGCTGCTAATTCACACTCTGAGCGCGCAGCAATCGTGGCCATCGCGTTTAACGGGGTTTGACCTGCCGATATAGATAACGTCAACATCTCAATGAGGGCGGGAAATTCGGCATCCATTTGCACCCGCCGTTTTACAACCGCCTTCGTTAAATTGCGATCGATTAAAACAAAGGCGAAATAACCGGCCACAGCGCCCATAACCAAAGCCCCCGCAAATGAGACGCTTTTAGCCCAAATCAACAGTGCGAACACGGCAAAGGTTAGAAAAGCGGTGGCAATCTGACTGCTGCGAAACTCCAAATATTCATGCGTACCGGTGCGGTTTAACTCAAGCAAGCGATCGCGCAATTTACTGCGATCATCAATATTCGCCGCAAACTTACGATACTTAACTTTGCTCAGCTTCAACGCTTTTGCCTCATCACCTCGATCAGAAGCCACGATTAAGTAGGCAGCTATCACTGCAAATGAAGTTGAGAGAAAAAGTGCGTTCACTGAGAAACTCCATAGTTGAAAAGTTCTGTGCTTGACATCAATAGTCCGTTAAAAGAACTCATTGAGAGCCTCCGAATACACGAGGCGGTTTGGGCAGAGCGCCCAATTTATTCATCCAAAGATATGCAACGACGGTCATAAAGATTCCGGCAATTAGAATTACGGCCCCAGTACTTGTCGCATATGCAGCAGCTGTTGCTGGTTGAGTTGAAAGCAGCAATAGAAGTAACCACGGAGCGGCAGCAGAAAGATGCGCAGAGTTTTTAATCCAGCCGTGCTTAACTTCGATTTCTTTGCGTAGCGCTAAGTCTTGCCGAATGAAATCTCCAACCATGCGCAAGATCTGTAACAGATGAGTTCCGCCGAGTGATCGCGAAAGAATTATTGCTTCGAAGATTTGGTCGCTGGCATAGTGCGAAAACTGTTTCTGGAGCCAAGCGATAGCGGATGTAAAATCACCATCTTTGCGAACCTGCCGATTGAACTCGACAAAATATGGTGCCAGTTCGCGTGGTCCACGATCAGCCAATTGTGAAAGTGCTTCAACTAAGGACATTCCTGATTGAATTCCGGTGATTAGATGATCAACCACATCGGGCCAAAGCAATTCGAACTTGGTTTCGCGGCGCTTGGCCGAAGAGAACATAAAAGTGAATGTGATTGCCGAAGTCATGGTCGCAAAAGCCAACGCAATTGCTATCGATGAACTCAAGATTGTGATTGCAAAGCCAACGGCCAGCCCAACAGCTGCTGAAATCGCTATCTGGCGCCACTTTGGCGAAATCATCGTTAACCGTTTAGGAGATTGTGAAATCAGCCGATTTGACGGGTTTCTGACCTGTTTTTTCAACGATCCGGTAGCCAGTCTCGAATTCATCGGCGCACCAACTTCTTCTCTGGTGCAACAAATTCTCTCTTTGGGGTGGCCATTTCATTTTCCAGAGCCGCAAACTTTTCCGGGTGAGGCAATGAACCGAGTCCACGCACATAACTACCACTTTCACTATGCCAGGTGTAGAGCGAATCAACTTCGGGGTTTAGATTCTCAACCCGACCGGTAACGGCGGCAATTTCACTTACCCGACGAACCCCACAACGATCAAGTGTCACATGCACGATTAGGTCAATTGAACCGGCAATGGTGGGGGCGATAAAGCGATGTGAAATATTCTCTCCAGCAAGTAAGGGCAAGATCTGCAATTTGGCAATCGCATCGCGCGCTGAGTTTGCGTGCAAAGTTCCCATACCGGGTAGCCCAGAATTAAGCGCGATTAATAAATCAAGTGCTTCGGATTCTCTAACCTCACCAACCACAATGCGCGATGGCCGCATACGCAAAGATTCCTTAATCAATCTACGCAACGAGATTTCACCTTCCCCTTGCAGATTCGCACTACGAGTTTGCATCGCAATGACATCAGGCAGTTGAGGTGCTAATTCAAAGACCTCTTCGATCGTGATCACTCGCTCTGCAACCGGGATTGCTGAAACCAGCGCATTTAGCATCGTGGTCTTGCCAGCTTGGGTTCCACCGCTTACTAAAATATTGATGCCAGCAGAAACACTTTGCCGCAGCAATTCGGCCATCTCGAAAGTCATGACATCGCGCTCGGCTAATTGAGCAAGCGAGATTTTCTGCAGTAAATGTTTGCGGATATTAACCGCCCAATGTTGCGGAGTAATCTCGGGAATCGCAACGTGTAAACGCGAACCATCAGGCAACCGCGCATCGACGAATGGCACTGAGAGGTCTAGCCGGCGCCCACTCCAAAGCAATAACCGTTCAACCAAATTGCGGACTTGTTCAGCGCTAAGAAGCAGCATGGTTAGCTCTGAACGCCCACCGCGAGCGACAAATATTCGCTCTGGTGAATTGATCCAGACCTCTTCGATTGTTGGGTCAGCTATGAAAGCCGCAAGTGGCCCAAATACATTGGTCGCATCGATCTCGGTCTCAGACATGTAGCGAAGATAGTTAGCGATTCATTTTGCTTTTTGGCTCATCGAAAACTCTGTGGACGAACTGGATTCGTTTCTAAATTTCTTAAGCGAGAAAACCTATTTATAACTTATGCACACGAATTAGCCGTGGCAATTTCTATTGCAGATGAAGAACATAAGTTCCGCAATGTGTTGTGACCCCTAAGTGCTACCGAGTAATCGGTGGACTTTCATCTGTCGAGTCTTTCCTCGGTCTATAGATGAAAGGAGGTGACGCCAATGGATCCAAGTACGAACTGGACCCAAATTGCGGTGACTTTGATTAAGTCTATTTTCGAGTATTTGTCGAGAAAAGGCCAAAGTCGCCGCGATAACGGCGACTCTGGGTAAAACTGGAGCACATCACGAAAGAGCCCCTCGGGATTTTAATCTCGAGGGGCTCTTTCTATCACGGATTAGAACAACCGCGCAATAGTTTGCAAAGTTAGTTGTGCGTTTCGAAAAACTACTTTCTGAAGCACGATGTTACTTAACGTAACTCAGATCAATTATTCTTGGCCAAGTTATAAAACCTATTCGCAAAAGATTTACAAAATAAAAATGGCCGCACATTTCTGCGCGGCCATTTTCATAACTTTTTAATTGCCTTCGTAATCCTCGTTGTAATCGTCAACCGATAACGCGTAGAAGGTAATGTTGAAGCTAGGTGAGTTAGTTGACTTCTGGCCAGTTGCTGCCGGGACTAGAACACGGAATTTCCATGTTCCATCGCAGAATTCACCGGAGTTGCAATATGAATCGAAGAATAGATTTGCACTTCCCTTAGTAGAAGTTGTTATGGAGTCTTCTTCTTTCCACTTCTTATCCCAATACTGCAGAATTACTTTGCGCTTTGGAGTAAGTGGCTTAACTTTTACAGTTACGTAGCAAGTCCAATCCTCTTCTTCTTCAAAGATTGCATACTCGCCTTCTTCGTCGTAGTAATCAGAGCAATCACCGTTGATGTAGTAAGAAACTGCTTGAGTTGCCGCCTCTGCCTTGCTAGGTGCGAGAAAGAAGTTGGCAATCAAAACCGCAGCCAAGGTAAAGGTGGCCAGGATTAGTGACTTACGTGAACGAAGCAGGGTAGCTGAGGTCAAATTCATGACTTTAGGGTAATCCTAAGTGGGTTAAATACAAGGATTTGTCAGGTTCCTCGTCAATAAGTACCTCAGCCGTCGGGTGCCTAAATCGTTAACTTCCCGTTACCCACACCGAACCCTTTCAGACCCGCTTACATATCTATTGGGCACCGTCCTGACTATTTTTACCCCATGAGAAATTCAACGCTTATCCACCCATCCGCCCCAGCCCGCCAAAGCGCATCGCGCCGCGCCCTCGCACTCGTTGCGATCGCAGTTATGGCAGCCGTTGGTCTGCCTGCTATTGCAACCGCAGCTAATCCAGCCACCGTCACGCTAACTGTTCACTACCAACGCCCTGGCGCTGACTATGACACTTGGAACTTATGGTTATGGCGCAACTTAGGCACCGGTACTGATTCTGACGTTAATAAGGATGGCGTTAAATTCACAGGCGATGATGCGTTCGGCAAAGTTGTGACTGTTGAAATTAACAATATGGATAAATATGAAAACGTTGGAATCATTGTTCGTAAAGGTGAATGGGCAGCTAAAGATGTGACTGCTGATCGTTTCATTTCTAAGTTCGGCGCTGATGGCAAGACTGAAATTTGGTTACGTCAAGGAGACCCAGTTATTTATTACGAGAAGCCAACTGGCGAAGTAGCAGTTCCGGCTGGCAGCAAGTTAGCGAAGCTTTATGACTCACCAGAGTTTGCCGCGAAGTACACATACACCGGTAACGATCTTGGTAACACATACACAAAGATGGAAACCAAAATGCGTGTGTGGGCACCAACTGCAACTGCGGTAAAAGTTGTTACTTATGCAAAGGCTGACAGCACGCTTGCTGAAGGTGTTGAAACTGCAATGACTGCCGATGTCAACGGAACTTGGGTTGCCAAGGTTTCTGGCGATAAAGAAGGTTTGATCTATAACTATCGCGTCACTGTCGATGGCAATACCAACGAAGCCGTTGATCCATATGTTCGCGCGACGACACTTAATGGTGCGCGCGGAGTTGTCGTTGATCTCGCAAAGACCAACCCTGCTGGCTGGAAGAAAACTAAGCCAGCATTTAGCGGCAAGACAGTAGATGCCGTTATCTACGAACTACATGTGCGCGATCTTTCAATGGATACCTCAAGTGGCATCCCTGCCGCTCACAAGGGCAAGTTCTTAGCCTTTACCAATCTAAACACATCATTTAATGGCCAAAAGACTGGTATTTCAGCGATTAAGGACTTAGGCGTGACTCACGTTGAGTTGCTGCCATTCTTTGACTTTGCTTCCGTCGACGAAGCAAGCCCAGGCTTTAACTGGGGCTATGACCCACAGAACTACAACGTTCCGGAAGGTTCATATAGCTCTGACCCAACTAAGCCAACTGCTCGCATCACTGAATTGAAGCAAGCAATTCAAGCGATGCATGATCAGAAGTTGCGCGTGAACATGGATGTTGTTTACAACCACGTTTATAACGCAGGTAATTTCAGTCAAGAAGCAATCGTGCCGGGCTACTGGTTCCGCACGGATGAAACTGGTTCGTTAACAAACGGCAGCGGATGCGGAAACGACGTTGCATCTGAGCGTCCAATGGTTCGCAAGTTTATTGTTGACTCAGTTAAGTACTGGGCCAGTGAATATAACCTCGATGGTTTCCGTTTCGACTTAATGGGCTTGATGGATATTCAAACCATTAACGAAGTAACTGCCGCTCTTAAGGTAATTGATCCAACCATCATCGTGATTGGTGAAGGCTGGAACATGGGAACTTTGCCGGATGATCAAAAAGCTAATCAGGTAAACATTGCAAAGTTAAATAATGTTGCACACTTTAATGATCAGATTCGTGATGGCCTAAAGGGTTCAGTGTTTAATTCAACTGACACTGGTTGGGCAACTGGCAAGATCAGTGCCGCTAGCGATATCTTCGCCGGCATTGTCGGAAACACTGACTACAGCGCAGCGTTTCTAACGAAGTGGACCACAACTGCGCCAGGACAATCAGTTAACTATGTTGAGTCACATGACAACTTGTCATTGGCCGACAAGCTAACTGCCAGCGTTAAGGGAATTTCACCAGCCGGTGTTGCACAACTCAGCCAGTTCGCATCATCTGTTGCCTTCTTGTCACAAGGTGTGCCATTCCTGCAGGCGGGCCAAGAGTTCTTGCGCTCAAAGAATGGCAATGACAACAGCTATAACGCAGATGACGCCACTAACTCGTTGAAGTGGTCAACCAAGGTGAAATACGTGGCTACAACCAAGTATTACCAGGGGTTATTCGCACTGCGCGCTGCTCACCCAGCTTTCCGCATGAGTACAACAGCTGCGGTTAAGGCAAACCTCAAGTTCCTTAAAACCACTAACGATGTAATCGCCTATTCACTAAACGGTAAGGCCGTAAAGGATGCAGCTACAACAATCGTGGTTATCCATAATCCAAATCCAGGTGCCACAGTTGTGACACTGCCAAATGCCAAGAAGTGGGCGATCGTAGTTAAGGGCGGCGTTGCCGGCACCAAGACAATCGAATCAATCACAGCTGGCAAAGTAAGTGTTGCTGGTCAAACCACAATGGTGCTGACTCAGAAATAACTAGTTACTTCGCTACAAAGTTCTAAAGAAGTGGCTCGCATCTAAACGGTGCGGGCTACTTTTAGTTTCATAACAAAGTCACGCAAAGTAGTTTTGCAAAACGCACAACAAATAGTGCAAGACATTGCAAACTAATAATGATTGGTGGTTAAATAGGTCATGCAGAGGGCTTACGCCCTCTGCATGACTTGTTCGGTCATTAACTTATGTGGTTGTCCCGTCCATCTTGTGGGCGGGATTTCCTTTTCTCAAAGTGTTTAAGCAAAGCTTTTAACGCTTCGAGAATGAACTTAAGCCATAAGGCTAGTTCGCTCATAAGTTCTCCTTTCTCAACTATCTACCTTGATTGCGCAAGGAATCTTCGGCGTCTGCCAAAGAAAGTTGAACCAATAGCCACAGCAATTGGCGCATCTTGAAAGCGTTGAGATTGGAAACCGAACACCGGCGAAGTTATTGCAAATCAGATTAGGTAAATGTTTTGAATTGATTTGCTGTGCATGAGAATTTGTGTGAATAGTTTTTACTACACAAAGAAATGCCAAGTAACAGAAAGTAGTTTTGCAAATCGCGCAAAAAACATTGCACTGCAATACTTTTGCGTGATAGAAAGAACCCCTCAAGAAGAAATTCCTGAGGGGTTCTCTCTGGTTGGACTCTAAGAGACCTCAGAGTCGCCGTTACCGCGGCGACTCTGTCTTTTCCTCGCTAAGTACTCGAAGATCGAACGGATTAACGTCACCGTAATCTGGGTCCAGTTTGCACTTGGATCCATTGGCATCACCTCCTCTCTATATCAGTCGGGGAACTACCGATATAGAGTTCGCAACTGCACTAACGCACTTGCAACAAAGAAGGATCACAACACGTTGGGCAACTTACGCGCGCGACTACAGCGCCCCACGAAAGCCCGATTTACCTGTGTATGGCACGGCGGTGTTCACCTAGAAAAAGCTTTAACCAAACTAGATTTTAGGTATGAGAAAATTCAGCACTCGCTCAATCGCAATGGCAGCTCTGGCCTTAGCTGGCTTAACTCTTATCTCAAGTAATCTCTATCTGGCATCAGGAGAATCGAGCCAGATAAATGGCTGCGTAAATAAGAAAACTCAAGTGCTTAGAATCGCCGAAAAATGTGCAGCCACTGAAACCAAAATCTCTTGGTCAAAGAGTTCAGCACCTGCCCAAACCGGTAGCGGCACAAGTGAATTAGGCTTTCATCAAGTACTAGATGCCACCGGCAAAGTAGTCGGAAATCTAATTGGTTCTACTGTTTATGAAACTGTGGTCTTGATTGGCAAATCAAAGGTGCCGTACAGCGATGCCAGCGGAGATGCGATCTCTATGTTCGACGGAGCTGCTTACTTAAAGCCTGATTGCACTGGCGCTCCGTACCAAATCACAGATGGCTTCGTTAATCGCTTCACAATTGAGCATCCATATATTGATGGAGATGCAATTCTCGGCCTGGGGCGTGAAAGATTTGCCGCAATTAGTGTTTCCAAGCCAATTAAGAAATATCAAAGTGAGATGTATTTTGCTTCACGAGAACGAAATGGCGGCAAGTGGGCTTGTGTCCAAGCCAGTGCTGGTAGCAAAGGCGAAGTTGAAACACAGGTCGAGATTCAAGAGCTCAAAATAATTGAGGGCATCCCGATGAAGGTGCCAGTTCCGTTAACGATCAAATAGCACCTAAACCCGCACCCTCTTCGCAAAGTCATCACAGAGATTCCTAAAGGTCTGCGCCCACTATCGCTCTGTAAGCAAAGGCACCTCGCCAACGCACCAAGAAAGGCTGACCTCCGTGAAAACATCTCACACCGCAGTAGCCGCCCTATTAATCGCCGGCTTCGCACTAAGCACTCCAGCTACCTCATTTGCCGCAGACACCACTAAGGCCGATCGAGTCGCAGCCCGCACCGCATTCCAAGCCCAGATGGACACTTTCAAAGCCGCAGCAGCTGCCCGCCACACCGCAGCCGATGCCGCTCATGCCACCATCGATGCAGCCCGTGCAACCCTTAAGACCGCACTGGCAGCTGCCACAACTAAGGAAGCCAAAGCAGCCGCTAAAGCCGCCTTCGAAGCCGCTCGCACAGCAGCTAAAGCAACTGTGCCTGCCAAGCCAACTAAGCCGGTAAAGCCTGCAATCTTGGTTAAGGCAAAGCCTGCTGTAACGCCTGGTTCATAACTCTTTACTTCCTCCTCTAGGGAAAACAAAACACCCGCCGATCATCTTGGCGGGTGTTTTGTTTTTGCCAAACTTAAAGCACTAGGCCGATAACATTGCGCCATGCGCGTTCTCTTAACTGGCTCCAGAGGAATGCTCGGAAGTTCGATAAAGAGGCACTTGAATGACCCAAAGTTTGATCTATTGACTCCTACAAGTTCAGACCTCAACTTGCTTGACGCTAAAGCTGTAAATGATTACTTCAGAATCAATAAACCAGAAGCTGTGATTCACGCTGCAGCCCGTGTTGGCGGAATTCAAGCAAACATAGATTCGCCCTACGAATTCTTAACGGAGAACATTCGAATGGATTCGAACCTCTTATCTGCTTCACTGGAATACAAGGTTCCAAATCTCCTTTACATGGCGAGTTCATGCATGTATCCCCGAGAAACTTTTCAGCCAATGCAAGAATCTCAGATTTTGACCGGAGCCCTTGAGCCAACAAATGAGGGATATGCTCTTGCCAAACTTGTTGCGACCAAAACTGTTGAGCTGGCCAGCAATCAATATGGTCTCAAATGGCGTTCATT
>JAPLAW010000038.1 GCA_026393075.1 Actinomycetota bacterium
TATCGGCTGCGGTGAAAACCTCAATTAACTTTTCGAGCTGCGTGATGTCTTCCTGCCAAACGTAGTGCAGATAATCAAACTCTTGCGTTGCCCGCTTATCTGCCCGTTTTGCCTTAAAGTCTGCGAAGAATCCCATGGCTAAAGGTTAGTTCTCATCGCTGACAAAAAGAGGATAACCCCGCTGAATTAACAACGGGGCTTAAGCGTGTGATTCAGAGCGCGTCGACTACTTGATTAAAGCCTTTCGAAGGTACCTAAGTTGTCAGTTACCTAGAGTAGTTTCGAGGTATGGTCGAATTATTCATTTTCACAGTTTTCACTTACCTTTTCTATCGAGCGCTGGCAAAATCCATTGCGAAACTTGTGACTCGACTGCGTAAGCCGCACAACCTTGATGCCGAGTTACGCCAACTGATCGAGAGTTCGAGTGATAACACCGCCATCGCTCTGGAGATTAAGACATTTCTACTCGACCTTATTAATGATGCTAAGAATGATAGTGAGAAATTTTCTGACCCACGTATTAATCAAGCCCAAGGAATTCTTGATCGTGCTGGGCCTTCAGCCTTTTACTGGATGACCGAAATCTCAGCGCAACTCTGCTTATTAGCAGCTGCCCAAATCAATGGCATTCCAACGAATGTCAGCGCGGAATTAGGTTCAAGTGCAACCGCCGAAGATATTGTGCGAATTGTCGTTAAGGTTTAAATCTTTCCGTCGTCCAAACCTTTAAGTACCTCTTGCGCTCTGATCTTTAACTCTGGCAGGTCACTCAAGCGGTTTAGCCCAAATACTTGTTGGCTCATGCGGTGATTCTTAGCGAAGGTTTCTTTATGACGATCGAGGAAATCCCAGTAGAGTGTTGTAAATGGGCAGGCAGTATCTCCAGTACGCAGCTTGGGGTTATATACACAAGGTTTGCAGTAGTTAGACATCCGCGAAATATAGGCACCTCCTGCAGCATATGGTTTTGTCATCATCTGCCCGCCATCGGCATGAACACCCATACCAATTACATTTGGCACCATTACCCATTCGCTGGCATCGATAAATACTTCACGCATCCATTCCAGAAACTCTTGTGGGTTAGTTCCGGTTACAAGAGCCAGGTTAGAGAGCAACATCAACCGCGGAATATGGTGGACCCAAGCTCGCTCTCGAATATCGCTAACTGTCTCCTTTATGCAATTCATTTGAGTTGCACCTGAGTCGTTAAACAGTGGCAACAGTTTGCGCTTGGCTTTTAATTGATTATTCTCACGGTAATCAGGACCCAGAAACCAATACATACCATTTACATATTCACGCCAACCAATAATCTGGCGAATAAATCCTTCAGCTGATTCAATGGGAATTCGGCCACTATCAAAGGCCTTAACTGCAGCGCTAATTACTTCACTCGGATGTAATAGACCATTATTTAGATAGGGCGAGAGCAGAGAATGATGTAGCGCCCAGTTATCAGTAGTCATGGCATCTTCGAGCGGACCAAATTCACCAAAATGGTTATCGATAAAGTTTTTTAACTGGGCTAACGCACCTTGCCGAGTGGTTGCCCACGTTGTTGTCATAACGTGGCCGATCTCGCTGGCCACCTGAGCATCAATTTCATCACGCTTATGTTCTAGATATGCCGAGCCCTCATATTTCTTTGGTGGCGGCAATCGATTTTCTTTATCAAAATTCCAAGTACCACCTGCGGGTTCTGAGCCAGCCATCAGAATGTTTAAGCGAACACGTTGCTTTCGATAGAAGCTTTCCATTAAGTAACTTTTTTGAGTATCTGCCCAGGCTTTAAAAAGTGGACGAGGGGTTAAGAAGAAATCGTTCTCAAAGAATTCCACGCCAAATTCCTGCAGCGCTGCGAACTGCCTAAAGGATGATGGCTCGGCGCAGATGATCGGTAATTTTTTGTGTTTAGCCTGGATAGATTTAAGTCCATCAACAGTCGTTGCAGCTTTCACATATTCAACTGTGAAACCCTCGCTCTCTAGTAATTGAGCGAAGTGACGTGCACTAGAGATTAAAAAGAAGAGTCGCTCTTTATGCCAGTTGCGCCCCGTAGTCATGCGAGCACTTTCCACCAGAACAATTAGATCGTTTTTAGGGTCAGCAGCTTTTAGAGCGCCAAAATTACGATGCAGATGATCAAAGGGCAGATAGATAATGCGCTTCATTTATTCCCTCGGCATCGCTCGCCGCAATACTTTACTTCAGGCCAGTTCTTTGCCCACTTCTTACGCCATTCAAATTCCAGGCCACAGCGCACACAAACTTTAGGTGCAAAACCGTTCTTTGCTTTAGCAACGCGAGACATAGGGCAATAGTAGTTCAGCGCCCTTGCGCGTAGACTTTGAAAATGAGTGGCTCACTCGCGCTAATTGGTTCAGGTGAATACCTGCCTGCCATGGCGCAGTTCGAGGGCTCACTAATTGCCGATGGAGTTAAAAACGGTAAAGCGGCGCGCTACCTACAAATTCCAACAGCTGCTGGCCGTGAGAGCTCCGACCGTTTGGAATATTGGCGATCACTTGGCCAAAGACAAGCAGATGCCCTAGGTGTGGAATGTACTTATCTGCCGATCTACTCGCGCGAAGATGCCTTCAATCAAGAATATGTGGATCAGGTAGCAAATAGCGCATTGATGTATATGTCAGGGGGAGATCCACACCATCTGGCCGACACTCTTATCGATACTCCGCTTTGGTCGGCCATGTTGGAAAACTGGGTTACCGGTGCTTCTTTAGCCGGCTGCAGTGCCGGTGCGATGGTACTCAGCTCGCAGATCCCCAACTTTCGCTTGCTTAAGAAGTCACCAACTGCTGGGCTAAATTTATTGCCAGAAATTCGCGTGATTCCGCACTTCAATAAATTCTTTAAATGGATTCCAGAAAGTGCTGCAAAAGTTTTATTGCATGTGCCCGATGATTCAATTTTAATTGGCGTTGATGAACTAACCGCAATTGTTAAGCGTTCGGGCGATACCCATTGGGTAGTAGTCGGTGAAGCAAAAGTGCATGTTTTAAAAGGTCTGCCTGATCAACAATTACATGATGGTCAACAGATAAATCTTTCAATCACGAAATAGAACACCTAGAGCCACTTCAAAATAAGTAGAAAAGCAAAAACCCCGCTGCCTTTAACAACGGGGTTTTTGTCTGTAACTCACGTAAGAGCTGCAATTCATTGACTATGAAAAGCAAGACTAACATGCCCTTGAATACCCACAGGCTAATGCCTTCTACGTTTGGGTGATCAGTTTTAACTCTAACTTTCAGCTGCGTACCTCTGTATCTCAGCGGATAGAGAAGTTCATTGACTATGAATTAGGTCGCGGGTTCGAATCCCGCCAGAGGTACGCACACCAAATGGCCCCACGGTTAGTCGCGAGGGGCCATTTGTATTTCACAAAGTAAACTAAAGTGATAATTGAATTACTTAGAGTTACTCAATCAAAGGCGACCCATGGAACTAATTCGCAAAGCAACCCAAGTCCTACTCGGTGCTGCTCTGATGTATGCCGGCATAACTCACTTAACAACTAGCCGCCTTGAGTTCCAAGCCCAAGTTCCTAACTGGGTTCCACTCTCTGCCGACTTTGTGGTCCTGGCATCTGGTGTAGTTGAAATACTTCTTGGCTTATCACTTGCTTCATTGCAGTATCGGAAAGAAGTTGGCATTGCTACGGCGCTCTTCTTTATTGCAATATTTCCTGGCAACATCTCGCAATACGTCAACGGCATCGATGCCTTTGGCCTAGATAGTGATCGTGCCCGCGCTACTAGATTGTTCTTCCAACCATTGCTCGTACTCTGGGCTCTCTGGTCAACGGGTGCATGGCGTGCTTGGCGAGATAACTAACAAGTCGCTCAAAACTATGAAATAGCTAAAATAACTTCAAAGTTAGATGAGTTACTGACAGGTATAACATTATGAAGCGTACCCTTTAAGTAATCATCCTTGAAGGAGGAAAATATGGGTAATGCAATTTCAAGCTGCTTCAGTAAATATGCAACATTTAGCGGCAGGGCAACTAGAAGTGAATTTTGGTTTTTCTACCTCTTCTACATGATCATTTACATACTTGGCGCAGTAGTCGGTGCCGCAGTAGGTTCTCAGTTTGTAATGTATTTATTCATCTTGCCATTGTTTATTCCATTCCTTGCTGTAGCAGTCCGCAGAATGCACGATGTCGGTC
>JAPLAW010000068.1 GCA_026393075.1 Actinomycetota bacterium
ACCTTTTAATGAAACATCGATGGTTGAAAGTAAATGTTCGATGTAGTTATTAACTAACTGATCATCATTAATTACGCGACCAACAGCGGCGCCGGTTGGGCGTTGCCATGGTTCGCCAATTCGAGCTTCAACTAGCGCTTCGACATCATCGGCTAGTTTTTCGCCACCGCGTTGAAATAACTTGATGCCGTTATCTGGCATTGGATTATGCGATGCGCTAATCATTACGCCGAGATCTGCGCCAGTGCTGGCAACTAAATAAGCAACTGCCGGAGTTGGCACAACGCCGACCCGATAAACATCTACGCCGGCACTGGTTAAGCCAGAAACAACTGCAGCTTCTAGAAATTCACCCGATGCACGTGAATCTTGCCCAACAATTGCGCGCGGGCGATCGTTGGAGTTTTCTACGAGAATATGAGCTGCAGCAACGGCGACATCGAGAGCTAATTCAGCAGTTAAATCAACGTTTGCTAAACCACGAATTCCGTCGGTTCCAAAGAGTGACAAAAAGTCCTCCTCCTGCCGAGATAGCTACCGAATGGATCGGTGAAAGTGTATTAGCGCTTGCTGTATTGAGAACGCTTACGAGCCTTCTTTAGGCCGTACTTCTTACGTTCGATAACACGAGCATCGCGCTTAAGGAAGCCAGCCTTCTTAAGTGCTGGGCGGTTTGCTTCTTCATCAATCTGATTTAGCGCGCGAGCAACACCTAGACGAAGTGCGCCAGCTTGACCTGAAACTCCACCACCGTTGATGCGAGCAACAACGTCGTAACCATTTTCAGCACCAACTGTGCGGAATGGTTCTGAAACTAATTGTTGGTGAACTTTATTTGGGAAGTAATTCTCAAGAGTCTTACCGTTTACAACCCACTTGCCTGAACCAGGAACTAAGCGAACGCGAGCAACAGCTTCCTTACGACGACCTGTGCCGCCACCTGGAGCTTTAATTGCTGGGCGGTTTGTCGCTGCAGCTGGAGATGATGATGAAAAAGAGGTTAGCTCTTGTGCTTCATCAAGTTCGATAGTTGTATTTTCAGACATGTATTTTCTATTCCCTTTTTCTATCGATTACTTAATGATCTGTGAAACTTGCTCAAAAACATATGGAGTTGGAGCTTGTGCAGCATGTGGGTGATTTGGGCCCGCATAAACTTTTAGCTTTGATGCAACATCGCGACCAAGACGGTTCTTTGGAATCATTCCCTTGATTGCCTTTTCAACTGCGCGAGTTGGGTGCTTTTCCATCAAGTCGCCGTAAACAGTTGAAGTTAAACCACCTGGGAAACCTGAGTGGTGGTGAGCAAACTTTTGTGTGGTCTTTGAACCAGATAGCGCAATCTTTTCCGCGTTGATAACAATTACAAAGTCACCCATGTCCATGTGTGGAGCGAATGTTGCTTTGTGCTTTCCGCGTAGAAGTGCAGCAGCATGAGTTGCCAAGCGACCCAACACAACATCTTGGGCGTCGATGACATGCCACTTTCGCACTACATCGCCAGGCTTTGGACTATATGTACGCACGCTATTGCCTACCTTCTTCTTAGTTCTTAGTTAGTTCTCGATTAGAAAGTCCACCTCGCGGCGGGCTTGATCTAGAGGGGTAAGGCTACCGTCACGCTCGCTCAGGGTCAAAATTGGTTTAAGCGTGAAATGAGCGTGAACTAGTGGTCGGCTGGCTACATTTTCTGACCATTATTGGTCAAAAATTGACTCAGGGCTCTCGTAAGCCCGGCTAATTGTTCCGAAAACCATGGATCGTGACTCTCGGCTAGTTGCTCATATTTTCTGGGTCCTCATCTCGACGCGAAATGGTTAGTGCGGCGCGAGTAATTAGCTCAGCATGACTCGGATAATCCACTTGAACCAAAGTTAAACCTTCAGCTGGGAAAACCATTGACTCCGAAATACGCTCTCGATTAGCTAACATCTCAGCGATCCAGCTTGGTTCAAAGCGACCTTCGGCAACACAAACGGCAGAGCCTACGAGGTTGCGCACCATTGAATAACAAAATGCATCGGCCACAACTTGGGCGACTAACAAGCCATCTTCTTTCCGTTCCCACTTAAAAGTCTCAAGCGTGCGCACAGTTGTGGCGCCTTCGCGAAATTTGCAGAAAGCTGCAAAATCATGTTCACCTAATAACAGCGCGCTTGCTTCATTTAAGCGAGCCAGATCTAGCGGGCGATACCAACTGGCACGGTCGTAACGATCTAGCGGATTAATCACTTTATTAGCATCAACGATTTGATATTTGTAATGGCGGCGTAGCGCTGAAAAGCGGGCATGAAAACCCTCGGGTGCGACTTCGAGTTCAAGGACCCGCAGATCGGTATCAAGTAATTGATTCAAGCGATATGCCAGATCACTAAGGTCAGTACTTTCTGGAACATCAATATGAATTATTTGCGCGGTCGCATGAACGCCGGCATCGGTACGACCGGCCACAATACTGTCGCATTGCTGCCGAACAATGGTTGCAAATGCTTTCTCAAATTCTTCTTGCACGGTGCGACGATCTGGTTGTTTTGCCCAGCCCGAAAAATTTGTGCCGTCGTAAGCAAGTTTGATTTTTAAACGAAGAAACCCACCCTCAGGAAAGAGAGTGGGTTCCGACATTTGAGTTGAAAACTAAGTTTTAAAAAGCTTAGTTATCTTTCTCGGTTAATACTTCGATGACTGCCATAGGCGCATTGTCACCCTTGCGTGGACCGATCTTGGTGATACGTGTGTAGCCACCGTTGCGGGTAGCAAAACGTGGACCAATTTCAGTGAAGAGATGATGTACAACGCCCTTGTTAGCAATTGTTGCTAGAACGCGACGACGAGCATCGAGGTCACCCTTCTTTGCAAAAGTAATTAGCTTCTCGGCCAATGGACGAAGACGCTTTGCCTTTGCTTCAGTTGTAGTGATCTTGCCGTGCTCAAATAGTTGCTCTGCAAGAGTTCCTAGAATGTGGCGCTCGTGTGATGGGCCACTGCCCAAGCGAGGACCTTTAGTTGGTTTTGGCATTTTATCTCCTAGGCCTGATCTGCTTCAACGAAATCATCGTCAACAGCTGCGTTGTAGTTCTGGTGCTTAGTTGGATCGAAACCAGCTGGGCTGTCCTTAAGTGACATTCCCATTGAGACCAACTTTGCTTTGACCTCATCGATTGACTTTGAACCAAAGTTACGGATATCTAGTAGATCAGCTTCTGAGCGATTTACTAGTTCACCAACTGTGTGAATGCCTTCGCGCTTCAAGCAGTTATATGAGCGAACTGTTAGATCTAGATCTTCGATTGGAAGTGCTAAGTCGGCGGCAAGAGCTGCATCCATAACAGATGGCCCCATTTCGATTCCTTCAGCATCTAGATTTAATTCGCGTGCAAGACCGAATAGCTCAACCAAAGTCTTACCAGCTGATGCAACTGCATCGCGTGGCTTCATTGATGGCTTAGCTTCAACATCGATAACTAAACGATCGAAGTCGGTGCGCTGCTCAACACGAGTAGCTTCAACTTTGTAAGTAACTTTCAAAACAGGTGAGTAGATGGAGTCAACCGGAATACGGCCAATCTCTGCTCCAGCTTGCTTGTTCTGAACTGCAGTTACATAACCGCGACCGCGCTCGACAGTAAGTTCGATTTCGAGGTTCGCTTTATCGTTAAGTGTTGCAATGTGTAGCTCTGGGTTATGTACTTCAACACCAGTTGGAACTGCAATGTCAGCGCCAGTTACAGGACCAGCACCAGTCTTGCGGATGTATAGAACGCTTGGCTCATCGTTATCTGACGAAAGAACAAGGTTCTTAATGTTAAGAACGATATCTGTGAGATCTTCCTTAACGCCTTCAAGAGTGGTGAACTCATGTAGGGCGCCTGCAACGCGAATGCTGGTAACTGCTGCACCTGGAATAGATGAAAGCAGCGTACGACGCATGCTGTTGCCTAGGGTGTAACCGAAACCTGGCTCTAGCGGTTCAATGATGAACCGTGAGCGATGCTCGGAAACTACTTCTTCACTGAGGGTGGGACGTTGTGCAATTAGCACTGTTGCTCCTCTTTCTCTTGGTAATCCACTATTTGATCACCGGGTTGGTTATTACTTGGAATAAAGTTCGACGATTAACTGCTCTTCAACTTGGGTGTCGATAATTGATCGAGCTGGTGTGGAGTGAATGATGATGCGCATCTGCGAACCAACAACTTCCATCCAGGCTGGAACTGACTTCTCGCCAAGTTCGGCGCTAGCCACAATGAACGGGGTTAGGTCTAGTGACTTTGGTAGAACATCAATGATGTCCATCGCTGTAACACGGAAGGAAGGAATGTTTACCTTCTTGCCGTTAACCAAGAAGTGTCCGTGACGAACTAGCTGACGTGCCATGTCGCGGCTCTTTGCAAAGCCAGCGCGGAAGACGACGTTATCTAGACGTGTTTCAAGAATTACAAGAAGGTTTTCACCAGTCTTGCCTTGCTTACGGTTAGCTTCTTCGTAGTAACCACGGAATTGCTTTTCAAGAACGCCGTAAATACGTGCGCACTTTTGCTTTTCGCGCATCTGTAATAGATATTCAGATTCCTTGGCACGACCACGGCCGTGTTGTCCTGGTGGATAAGGACGAGATTCGATCGGACACTTTGGTCCATCGCACTTTGCGCCCTTAAGGAAGAGCTTTACTTTTTCGCGACGGCAACGCTTGCAGTCTGCTCCGGTATAACGAGCCATTTATTCTCTTCCTTCCTTAAACTCGACGTGGCTTGCATGGACGGCAACCGTTGTGTGGAGCTGGAGTTACATCTGAGATGGCTCCAACTTCAAGACCGGCTGCTTGTAATGAACGAATTGCAGTTTCACGACCAGAGCCTGGGCCCTTTACGAAAACATCAACTTTCTTTAAGCCATGCTCTTGCGCGCGACGAGCTGCTGCTTCTGCTGCAAGCTGTGCTGCGAAAGGTGTTGACTTACGTGAGCCCTTGAAACCAACTTGGCCAGATGATGACCAAGAGATAACAGCGCCGGTTGGATCTGTAATAGAGATGATTGTGTTGTTGAAGGTTGACTTGATGTAAGCCTGTCCAACAGCAACGTTCTTCTTCTCTTTCTTACGAAGCTTAACTTTGC
>JAPLAW010000020.1 GCA_026393075.1 Actinomycetota bacterium
CTGGGATCGAATTCCAGAAGTTGAAGGCGCAGAACGTGCCAGTACTTATTATGAATTAAGTGCGCGCATTTTTGCACGTGGCCAATATGACGAAGCTCTAGCTCTCGCTGAAACTGCTTGCGATATTTACGATCAACTTGGTGCAAGTGCGCCATCTGAAGGTGTGGCACAGGCATATAGCGCAATTGGTTATAACTTAAATCAGTTAAAGCGCATGGAAGAAGCCGCTACTGCGATGTCAAAAGCAGTTGAGATCTTACGTGCCAATAAATCTTCTATCGCTTTAGAACTTGCTTGCACATTGGGCGAGTGGTGGTTTGCCTCTAAGAATTTTGAAAAAGTAATTTCTACAATGGATGAATGTGCGCAAGAACATTTACTTGACGGAAATGAATATGGCGCTGCAAACGACCTTTACTTAATTGGTTGTGCGCATCGCTCACTAAAGAATTTCCGCGAGGCGATTGTTTCCTTCTATGAAGCGCGTGATCTCTTTAAGCGCAACAAAGAAGTAATTCAAGTTGCCCGTTGTGATCAAAAAATTGCTTCTTGCCACGTCGCACTCGGTGAAGGCGATTTAGCTTTAACTCGTGCACGCAAAGCACTTGATGTTTTTGAAACCGCACATGACCACATTCGCTCAAATAATGCACTCTTTGAGTATGGTAAAGCTCAAGTTCTGTTAGAGAACTACGAAGAAGGTCTAAACACCCTCGATCAAGTTTTAACGGTTGCTACCGATGAAGATCCAAAAGATTTTGAGTTCATCGTAGATATTGAAACTTCGATGGCTGCAGTTATGCGAATTTTGGGTCGCAATACAGAAGCCGATGAAATTGATCGCCGCTTAATTTCGGTGCGCGAAGCGCTTGCCGATGAGGTCGAAGGCGAAGTAAGCAGCTCCTAAAGCTGCGCCAATACCCGCGAAAACCAGCGGTAATTCGTGGGTTCCGCGGCTCCATAGTGCGCCACCCCAGATGCCTGCACCTAAGATCGCAAAATTCATACTTGCTTGATAAACACCTTGCGCACGCCCCCGATGTTCCGGCTGACTCATACGCGCAATCCAAGATTTGCCTACCCCGTCAGTGAGTGCGCCAAAGAAGCCATAAAGCCCAAGCATTAAGAAAGCTAGATGATGGTTCTGAGTCAGCCCCAAAGTGCAATAAGCAATGGCAAAAGTTATTAACCCAAACATGTAAACCAATTGTGGAGAGAATTTATCTGCAATTACACCAGCGGGATAAGCGGCAAATGTTGCGACTAGGTTTGCAAATGCATAGGCAAGCACGACCATCGTTGTGCTTAGCCCGATGTCATGTAGTCGAAGCAAAAGAAGTGCGTCAGGGATATTAGTTAGTTGAATCAGAACTAAAACTCCGATGGATCGCTTGAGCGGCGAAGGTAGTAAAACTTTGACGCGTTTTTCTCTAGCAACTTTTATTTTCTTGACATACTTATCTTTGATCAAGAATGTAAGTAGCCCACTTAGTAGTGCTGGAATCAGTGCCCACTGTGCAACTTTTCGCACATCACCGTCTAGCAACCAGAGACCAGCAACGGCAAGTAATGGTCCAACTACAGCACCAAAATTGTCGCCCGCCCGATGAAAACCAAAAGCTTTTCCTAAGTGTTCCGTAGGCACTGAATCATGAATCAGTGCATCACGTGGCGTGCTGCGCATTCCTTTACCAATGCGATCAGTAATTCGGCCAAAGAACACAAGTGGCCATGCTGTTGCTACGACTACCATTGCTTTCCCGATACCAGCTAAGCCATAACCAGCAACAACAAATGGTTTGCGTCCCACGTAATCAGATTTGTTGCCAGCCCAAAGTTTGGTAAAGCCAGCAGCAGCTTCAGCGCACCCTTCAATTAGGCCAAGTGCAATAGGTGCAGCGCCAATTACTCCGGTTAGTAAAATTGGGAGTAATGGATAAAGCAGATCGCTAGCTGCATCTTGAGTAAACGAAACTAGGGTTAAGACAATCAGATTTGGCGTTAGCCATTTGGAATTTTTGTTCATTTTGGTAAATGTTGTAGCGCCCAGTGATACATAGCAATCGCACCGGCAGCTGACGCATTCATGCTGCGTGTAGAGCCATACTGGTTAATTTCTAGCACCACTTCACAAACTGCAACACCTTCTTCGCTCATTCCAGCACCCTCTTGGCCAAAGAGCAGAACACAACTTTCTGGCAATTGTGTTGATTCAAGTTGCTTTGAAATTCCGGGCAAGTTATCAATTCCAATAATTGGTAAGCCAGCTTCGCGACAATAATTTCCAAAATCTTCCACAGTTGGATGATGCACAATTGTTAGGTATCTATCAGTAACCATTGCGCCGCGTTTATTCCAATCGCGCTTACCAACAATATGAACGGCATCTACATTAAAGGCATTCGCAGTTCGAACGACAGAACCGATATTCAAATCATGTTGCCAATTCTCAATTGCGATCTGCAATTTATGGCGCTTGGTATTTAAGTCAGCAACGATTGCGGCAACTGACCAATAGCGATACTTGTCGAGCACATTACGACGATCACCATTCTCCAGAAGTTCTAAGTCGAATTCATTGCCGGTTGGCCAAGGTTTTGGATGTGGCCCTACGCCTACGACCGCGAAAAATTCACCGGGACCAATTTCAGCTGGCGGCATGCTCATTGGATCAATCTATCTTTAGTGATTAGAAAGTAGTATTCGCAGCATGAAGTTGCGCCCGTTATCACTTGTCTCAATCAGCGTAGTTCTAGTTGCACTCACAGCAGCTATGACTTCTGGTGCCCCTGCCGCCTTAAAAAGTAGCACTATTAGCCCGATTTTAAAGAGTGCCGCTAGTTCGAAAACACTGGCCAACCCCGGCTTGATTTTGGTCGATCCGGTTACCGGTGAAACTATTTTTCAAAATGATGCTGACTCTTTACGCATGCCAGCATCGCTTCTAAAGATATTTTCAGCAGCAGCGCTATTAGATTATTTAACCCCTGATTATCGGTTCACTACCGAGATTTTAACTGGAGCCGAACCAAACACATTAATGATTGCCGGCTCGTTAGATCCTTGGATGGAGCGAAATAACACACTCGCGACCAAAATGGGTCGGGTCTCTCTTCCTAAAATTGTTAAAACTGCGCTTAAGAAACTTGATGCCGATAATGGAGCGCCAATAAAGACGTTACGTATTGAGTATTCCAAAATGCATAGCGTTGACTTAGATTTTATTAAGGCGCAATTTGTAGCTCGCAATGTAAAAGTTACTACAGCAAAAGTTACTAGTGCTGAGGCATACCTTTATTCAAAAGAGTCAATTGCCAAATTTCAATCACCGCCGTTACAACAAATCATGGATTGGATGTTGCTCTGGAGCGATAACACTCTTGGCAATCGCATGGCCATGTATGCCTCAATGAAGGCGGGCTTCGGTTATGCCGAAACTGGAATTGAAGAAACATTTGTGAAAACACTAAACAATCTTGAGATTGATTCGACCGGATTAAATGCCGTTGATGGCAGTGGGCTCTCGAGGGCCAATAGAGTTTCAACTAAAATGTTGGCACAATTACTTCTTAAAACTTATGACAATGATAAGTACCGCACTATTTACGGTGGGCTTCCAGTAGGTGGCGTTAATGGCACGATGCGCAATCGTTTTGTTGCGAGTGCGCCTAAAGCCATTGGCTTAGTTAGAACCAAAACTGGCTCATTAACTGGGGTTGTTTCAATGGCTGGCTATGTGCAAGGCGGAGACCACGAGTACATTTTTGTAGCTATTGCTGATCAGATTCCTAAGAACAGAACAGCTGCAAAGGCGGTACGGGTTGCGCTAGATAAAGTACTAGCCAAGTTTGCTAAGCCAGTGCCTGGTATTTCGCCCAGCCCATCAAGTGTTGTCCAAAGCCCTGACGCAACTCCATCAACAAATAATTAATTAATCGTCATCTTCTTCGTCATCATCGTCACGAGAAGCAGTTGGCATGGTTATTGCGTTACTTGACTGCGTTTGAGCTGGGCTAGTCGCAGCTGGAGAATCTTGGGTTAAGTTCAGGGTTTCGGCAGCGACGGCTGAGTTATCGTCATGAGTCAGTAGGGCAAATCCAGCACCCATCGGAATTACCAGAATGCCTGCCAAAATAAAGGTGAGGCTGCGTAATGGTGCAGACTTCTTATTCTTTAGTGGGCGATTTACTGGCTGATCGTTTTCAGCTAGTTCGAACCATTCGGGCTTCTGATTGTTTTCCATTTCCAGAAAATAACTCATAAACCTGTGAGCCTTCTGGGAACGCCAGCGGTGAGTGCTGTGTATTTAACTCAGTAGCCTTGCTCTGTGAGCGTAAATCAGCCAGATAAGAGTTCGGATCTTCGAATTCGGGGCTATCTAGACCTAATGAAACTGCGAGTGGTCGAGCTTTTACTGGTGACCACTTTGCCGGCTTTAGTTCTAGCCCAAAATGGAATTCCTTCCGTTGGGCTATCTATCGCCACAATTCTTGGTGGAACTTTGGCAGCGGGGAGTGCGAATGCATTCAACATGGTGATCGAAAGTGAAACCGATAAGTTAATGAAGCGAACTGCTCAACGACCAATTGCAACTGGCATTATTCCGCGCAGAGAAGCAACTATTTTCGCAACTATTGTCGGGCTTCTTTCACTGCTTATTTTTTGGCTGTTTACTACGCCACTTGCCACTGGGTTAACTTTAATTGCAATTGTTTTCTATGTTGTTATTTACACGATGGCGCTTAAGCGACGCACTTCGCAAAATATTGTTTGGGGCGGAATAGCTGGCTGCATGCCAGTGTTAATTGGATGGGCAGCAGTTACTAATGATTTATCGAACGTTGCTTGGGCATTTTTCTTCGTAATTTTTTTCTGGACGCCACCACATTTTTGGGCACTGGCTATCAAATATAAAGATGATTACAACGCAGCCGGAATCCCAATGTTGCCGGGTGTTACTTCACAGAAGAATTTACATGGCCAAATGTGGTTCCACACCATTGCGATGTTTGTTGCCTCTGTTGTCACAATTAATTTTGCCGAGCTTTCACTCTGGGTACAGATTGTTAACGCACTTCTATTTTCAGTTTTCGCTATCACTCTTGCGCAACTTCGTGGTAGTAATCCAGATTATGGCAAAGTTGCAGCCAAAGTTTTCCAGTGGTCAATTACTTATTTAAGTTTGTATTCGGTTTTACTTGTTGCGGCAGTCTTAATTTAAATTTAACCTAAGGCCTGCGCAATATCTTTAATTAGATCATCGCTGTGCTCTAAGCCAACTGAAAGACGAAGCGTGGTTGCTGTGATCCCCATTGCCATCTGATCTGCTGGGCTTAAACGGCGATGAGTAGTTGAGGCAGGGTGGGTAATTAGTGACTTGCTATCGCCTAAATTGTTGGAAATTTCAATGATTCGTAAGGCATCCATGAACTTATATACATCTTTCTTGGTGCCCTTAAACGTAATACCAATAGTGGTACCAAAGCCGGTCATCTGCTTCTTGGCAAGCTCATGACCAGGGTGCGATAGCAAGCCAGGGAAACTTACAACTTCAATTTCCGGACGAGTTTCTAAGAACTCCGCAATTTTCTGCGCGTTACTAGCCATACGCTCAACGCGCATATCTAAAGTTTCGAGTGACTTTAGAAGTACCCAAGCATTAAACGGACTTAACGATGGCCCGGTATGGCGGAAGAACGGTTTGAAATACTCATTCATGTACCCGAAGCTACCAAGCACTGCACCAGCAAGAACACGACCCTGACCATCAATATGTTTTGTGGCTGAGTACATAACTACATCGGCGCCAAGTTCGAGCGGGCGTTGCATAATCGGTGATGCCATTACGTTATCGACGATCACGGTTGCGCCAACTTTATGTGCCAAGTCAGAAATCATTCGAATATCAACAATTTCCATTAATGGGTTACTTGGAGATTCGAGGAAAACAACTTTGGTCGGTCTGTTTAGCACCTCAGCCCAAACTTTTTCATCAGTACCTTTAACAAGTTCAACTTCAACACCCCAGGCTGGCAAGAATTCAGTTAGCACAACATGACAAGAGCTAAACATCGCAGCTGATGCAACAACACGATCGCCGGCTTTAATCATGCATGCAACGGAAGCAAACATGGCGGACATGCCAGAACCAGTAGCTACGCAAAGTTCGGCGCCTTCAAGTTCGGCTAAGCGATTTTCAAACATTGCAACAGTTGGGTTTCCAAACCGGCTATAAACAAAATGATCAGTTTCATCAGTAAATGAATCTTCAGCTTCTTGCGCTGAAGAATAGGTAAATCCACTGTTAAGAAAGAGCGCTTCAGAAGTTTCGCCAAACCCAGTGCGGGTTACGCCAGCGCGAACCTGAGAAGTTTGTGGGTTAACTTTCCAATTCGGGGCAGGGCGGCCGTTCGGTTCTTGGTAGCCCCAAGCATCTTTACTCATGCGCCAAGTGTAAGGGGAAGGGCTATTGTGGTGGGCATGAGTAATCTCGCAGTAGCAGTTCAAGATTTAAGCAAGAAATATGGCGATACGTTTGCAGTGTCACACGCTAATTTCGAAGTACCGATGGGCACTGTTTGTGGCTTCGTTGGGCCAAATGGGTCAGGCAAGACCACCACCATTCGCATGCTGCTCGGCTTAATCTCGCCAACCGGTGGCACAGGTGAAATCTTGGGCCACTCAATTAAGCATCCAGAAAAATATTTGGCGAGCGTCGGAGCGATGATTGAAGGCCCGGCTTTCTATCCAGCGCTAACAGGACGTGAAAATTTAAACGTATTGGCGACTTTGGGTGGCCACGGAACAGATCACGTGCAATCACTTCTTGAGCGAGTTGGCTTAGGTGATCGAGGTAATTCGAAATATAAAACTTTTTCGTTGGGCATGAAACAACGACTTGGAATTGCTGCATCTTTACTCCCTAATCCAAAACTGTTGATCCTCGACGAACCAACTAACGGGTTAGATCCCGAGGGCATTCAAGAAGTCAGAGATTTATTGAAATCACTAGCGCAAGAAGGCACCACGGTTTTCGTTTCTTCGCACTTACTTTCTGAGCTTGAGTTAATAAGTCAACATCTAGTGATGTTGCGCAAGGGCAAAGTTCTATTTGCAGGCAAGATCGAAGATTTATTTTTAGCTCAGCAGCCATTTATTTTGGTTAAAACTCCAAATGAAGTTGATTTAGTAAAGATTCAAGAGATTGCAACAAGTGCCGGACATAAATCAACCATTCGAAGTGGAGTTGCGCATATCGAAGGACCAGCCGAGTGGGCAGCTGAACTTAATAAATCAGCCTTTGCCGCAGGTATCACGCTCTCGCAACTCTCGCCAATGTTGCCAAGTTTAGAAGAAACATTCTTCGAAATGACGGGGGATTCCGAATGAACCAGATATTTAAGGCCCAAGTTTTCAGAGCCGAGTGGCGCAAACTTCGTCGGCCAACCCTATTTCTTGGCACCATGCTGGCATCAGCTGGCTTAACTGGCTTAGTTACCTCTTTACTATTTTTACTAATTGATTCACCACAAGGTAATTCTGATCGTGGCAATATGATTTCGCGCGAAGTATTACAACTACCGAGTGGTTTAACAATTGGTTTTAGTAACGCAGCTGGGTTATTGGGAATAGTCGCCCTTTGTGTTTTTGCTGCCCAAACTGCACAGGAATACACCTACGGAACTTTGCGTAATTTATTGGTCCGTCAGCCACGTCGCTTGCAGTTGCTGCTTGGTAAATATGTATCGATGGCCTCATTTGCAATAGTGATGGTAATTCTGGCCGCCGTTGCGAGCATGTCGTTAGCTTTTGGTTTATCCGGCAAATCAAAGGTTTCAACCGATGCTTGGGTAACTTCAGATGCACTGCAAGAGATGATAAAAACTTTTGGAAATGTTCTCTTATCAGTTATCGCATTTGGAACCGTAGGCATGATTTTAGGACTACTACTCCGCTCACCAATTAGCGCTATTTCCCTGGGTGTTATCTGGTTGTTGATTGTGGAAAATATCCTGGTTGCAGTTAAATCAAGTTTAGGAAATTGGATGCCTGGAAACTTGATGTCCACAATCGCAGTTGGTGGCACAACTGATATTTCGTATACCCATTCAATAACGATGGTTGCAATTTATTTAGTGGCTAGCTCTGCAATTGTGATCACACTGTTCAAGCGGCGTGATGTATCTAATTAAGCAGTGATTAATTAGGTAATGACACTGACTTAATTAGCCAATGACGCTGGGGCGCGTCTAGCTCTTTTCCAAGGTGCCCCATTTATCCTAGGAGCATGTCGAAGCGGTTTATTGCGCTCGCAGTCGCGCTTACTTTTCTAGGTAGCAGCACGGCTGTTTATGCCGCCTCCCCAAAACCAACTTTGGCACAGATTGAAGCCGCCAAGAAAGCTGAAGCCGCAAAAAAGAAAGCAGCTGATGCCGCTGCCAAGAAATTAGCCGCTGCAAATTTGACACTAAAAGCCCTCACTGCCAAAGCCAACACAGCACTAGCGCTTTACGTAAAAGCAAAAGCTGAATTGGCTAAAGCCACTGCTGATGCAAATGCTGCTGCGGAATACGCTCGCAAGACCGCTGCAGAAGTTGCACTTGCGCATCGAACTATTGGCAAGCTGGCAGCTAATGCCTACATTATGGGTGGCACATTTAGCGACATTGAACCTTTATTAAGTGCTAATGGTCCGCAAGATTTAGTTGATCGAATAACAATTTTACAATCACTCGGTGATCAAAATACTGCTGCACTTAAAAGATTTAAAGCAGCTGAGGTTATTGCTCGCGCTGCCAAAGTAGTTGCAGATGCTGCACAAGTTAAACAGATTGCCGCAACTGAGAAAGTTACCGCAGCAAAGAAGGTAGCCGATGACGCTAAAGCGCTTCAGCAAAAGGAAGTGGATAAATTACGTGCGGTACAAGATCAATTAATTAAAGAGCTAACCAAAGCTAAAAATGTTCGCGTCACATTAGAACAACAAAGACAGTTAGCTCTGCTTGAAGAAGCTCAAGCCGGACAAGCGGCGCAGACGCCCGGGCAGTCAAAGGTTTGGCCAGACCTTGGTTTCAAGGGGCGTTCTACAATTCGCACTACGCAAACGCAGCGAGATGCTGCTGTTGCATACGCTAAGAAACAAGTATTAGCTCGCAAGCCATATATCTGGGGCGCCGAAGGTCCAAATTCATTTGATTGTTCGGGCTTAGTTTTCGCGGCATATAAATCTGCTGGCTTAACTTGGCCGAACTGGGATCGCTTGAACTCAGCACTTTATGCGGGTTACACCAAGCACGTAACAATTAGCGAACTAGTGCCCGGCGATCTCTTGTTCTACTCGTTCAAGGGAACCATCTCGAGTATTCACCACATCACGATTTACGCTGGAAACGGCATGATGTGGGAAGCCAACTCAACGAAAAAGGGCCTGATTTACTCAAATATTTATAGCATTAAGGGCTTAATGCCATTTGGTGGTCGGGTCTAGTCTTAACCCTGTGAGCACAAACCCAGCAACGGTCGCAATTCGTAGTGCTGTGCGTGAATGCCTTTCTGGTTGTAGCGCCGGAGACACAGTTTTAGTTGCAGTCTCGGGCGGTGCCGATTCTTTAGCGCTAGCCGCCGCACTTGTCCCAGAATCTAAAAATTCGTTAGTTAATTTAGTTGGTGTAACTATTGATCATCAACTACAAAAAAATTCTGGCGAACAAGCTATAAAAGTTATCGCACAACTTTCGGAGTTAGGAATTGCCCAAGTTGAAATTGTAAAAGTCAATGTCGAAATGGTTGACGGCTTAGAAGCATCTGCTCGGCGAGCTCGATACGCCGCGCTCGATGCCGCAGCTGAGAAACATAATGCGAAATTAGTTTTTCTTGGCCACACTCTTAATGATCAAGCTGAAAGTGTTTTACTTGGTTTGGCGCGCGGATCAGGTGCGCGTTCACTTTCTGGAATGGCAAGATACACGGGAAAATATCGTCGGCCACTTTTAGAAATCACTCGATCTGAAACCTTGGCTGCCTGCGACGAAAATAAATTAACGCCTTGGGTTGATCCGCACAATTCAGATTCGCAATTTGCTCGAGTTCGCGTGCGCACGGATGCACTTCCAAAATTAGAAGAAAGCATTGGCCCCGGAATTACTAAAGCACTGGCACGTAGTGCTGATTTATTGCGTGACGATGCTGATGCTCTCGATGGGTGGGCGACTCAAGTTGCAGCTGAACTTGATCTGGCTGATCTAGAAATTACTACGTTGGCCGACCTGCCCAAGGCCGTCAGAACTCGTCTCTTACGTAAGGCGATTTATGCCGCAGGGGCGCCAATTGGGTCAATCACAGCCGATCACGTGGCTTGCGTTGAGGCTTTTGTCACCTCTTGGCACGGTCAAGGCGCTTGTAGCCTCCCCGGCGGTGTGAAGGTTTCCCGAATTTCGGGCAGACTTTCGCTCCTGTCCCGCTAATTTAAGTAAGCCCGCCATATCAATGAAGGAGCACCGTGGATTTATCAGTTATTGAAAGCGATATTGAGCGCGTAATAGTTAGCGAAGTAGATCTACAAGCACGTATCAAAGAATTGGCAGCGCAAGTTGATGCTGATTACGAAGGTCGTGACGTTCTATTAGTTGGCGTATTAAAAGGCGCAGTTATGGCGATGGCTGATTTAACTCGCGCAATGCAACGTCATCTTGAGATGGATTGGATGGCGGTCTCTTCATATGGCTCCGGCACAAAATCAAGTGGGGTAGTTCGAATCTTGAAAGATCTTGATCGTGACATTACTGGTCGCAATGTTTTAATCGTTGAAGATATTGTTGACTCAGGTTTAACTCTTTCTTGGTTAAAGTCGAATCTCGAATCTCGTGGCGCTGCCAATGTTGATATTTTGGCAATCCTGCGCAAACCAGAAGCGGCAAAAGTTGAAGTAGCAGTTAAGTATGTCGGTTTTGATATTCCTACTGACTTCGTAGTTGGTTACGGACTTGATTTCGATGAGAAATATCGCAACTTGCCATTTATCGGTGTGCTCGCAAAGCACATGTACGAATAGAGGCAATATGACTGAAGAACTTAAAAAGGAAAAGAAAAAGAAAGTAACCAAGACGGTTACTAAACGAGGCGATAAGAAGCCAGCCACTAAAGCTGGTCGAATTTTCCGCGGCCCGCTGTTCTGGATTGTCTTTGCAATTATTGCCGTTTCAGTTTTCGGTCAGATCTCGGGCGCAGGTAGCGCTTACACAAAGGTCAATACTTCCCAAATTCTCGACGCGATTGCGCAGTCTGAAGTAAAGAGCGCAACTGTTGTAGATAAAAGCCAAATAATTCGGGTCGAACTGAAGCCTGGTCGTACTATCAATGGCGCTTCTAAAGTCGAGGCTTCTTACGTCGTGCGCCAAGAGCCAACAATTGTTGATGCTTTAAGCGCTAATCCACCGTTAAATGGCTGGAATATCGAAGTCCCTAAGACGCCACTGATCCTAAGTTTCTTATTCTCGATAGCACCAATTCTAATTATTGGATTGCTCTTCTTCTTTATGCTCAGCCAGTCACAAGGTGGAAATAAAGTATTTAGTTTTGGTAAATCACGTGCAAAGTTACAAAGTGATGAAGTACCAAAAACAACTTTTGCTGATGTAGCTGGCGCTGATGAAGCAATTTCAGAATTGCATGAGATTAAAGATTTCTTAGCTAACTCAGCTAAGTACGCCGAACTTGGTGCCAAGATTCCAAAAGGTGTTTTGCTTTATGGCCCACCAGGAACCGGCAAAACTTTATTAGCACGCGCAGTTGCCGGCGAAGCGGGCGTACCGTTCTATTCAATCTCAGGTTCTGACTTTGTAGAAATGTTTGTCGGTGTTGGCGCAGCGCGAGTGCGAGATTTGTTCACTCAGGCTAAAGCAAATGCACCAGCGATTATTTTCGTTGACGAAATCGATGCCGTAGGCCGCCAACGCGGAACCGGTATGGGTGGCGGTCACGATGAACGTGAACAAACACTTAACCAACTCTTAGTCGAGATGGATGGCTTCGAAGCTAATGGTCAAGTAATTTTGATCGCAGCTACTAACCGCCCTGATGTTCTAGACCCAGCACTATTGCGTCCAGGTCGATTTGATCGCCAAATAGCCGTTGATCGTCCTGACCTCAAAGGTCGCGAAGCAATTTTGCAAGTACATTCAAAAGGTAAGCCAATCGCTAAAGATTTAACGCTACTGGAGTATGCGCGTCGAACTCCTGGATTTACTGGAGCCGATTTAGCAAATGTGCTGAACGAAGCAGCGCTACTGGCTGCTCGTGAGCAGAAAAAAGAGATTGGTAATCACGAACTCGATGAAGCTATCGACCGTGTAATGGCTGGCCCACAGCGTAAATCACGCTTAATGTCTGATTCAGAGCGCTTAGTTACGGCTTATCACGAGGCTGGGCACGCACTTGTTGCGCACGCGTTGCCACACACTGATCCAGTTCACAAAGTCACGATCATGCCGCGCGGTCGTGCGCTTGGTTACACCATGGTTTTACCTGATGACGATAAGTATTCAACTACTCGTAATCAATTACTTGATCAATTGGCATATTCACTTGGTGGACGCGCAGCCGAAGAACTTATCTTCCATGATCCAACAACTGGCGCTTCGAATGACATTGAAAAAGCCACCGCGCTCGCAAAAGCAATGGTCACTCAATACGGAATGACTGAAGCGATTGGTGCGATCAAACTTGGCACCGATGGTTCCGAACCATTTATGGGCCGTAGCTATGGACACGAACGTGACTACTCTGAAAAAGTAGCCGGAATTATTGATGCCGAAGTTCGTAAGTTGATTGAAAATGCTCATCAAGAAGCATTCGATATTCTCGTTGCCAATCGCAAAACTCTCGATGCCATGGTTCTTGAACTACTTGATCGCGAAACCATCAATAAAGATGACATCGCAATAATCTTTAAGCGAGTTAAATCTTGGGCAGAGCGACCAGCCTGGACTGGATCAATTACTCGCATTCCTTCAGATATCCCACCGGTAGAAGTTCCGGCGAGAGCCAAGGTCGCAGAAGTTGCCGAAGCCAAGAAGCCGCGCGCTAGAAAGAAATCTAGTGAGTGAAATAAATTCAATCTCGATGCAAGAGGGTGATGGCCGCGCCAAGCAGCCATACGATGCAGCACGCGCCGAGGCAGCAGTTCGCGAACTCCTTCTTGCGTTAGGTGAAAATCCTGAACGCGATGGATTGAAAGATACGCCAGCTCGAGTAGCACGTGCGATGGCTGAAAACTATGCCGGGCTTTACCAATCTCCAGAAGATGTCCTAACCACAACTTTTGATATTGGTCATGAAGAATTAGTGATTATTAGGGATATTGACCTATTTTCACAGTGCGAGCATCACTTGACCCCTTTCCACGGGGTTGCTCACGTTGGCTATATTCCAAATGGAAAAATTACTGGGTTATCTAAAATCGCTCGCTTAGTAGATGTTTTTGCCAAGCGTCCACAAGTGCAAGAGCGCATGACTTCACAAATTGCAGATGCCATGATGGAAATTCTGAAACCAATGGGCGTAATCGTAATTATTGATTGCGAGCACTTATGTATGTCGATGCGTGGGGTACGTAAGTCGGAGGCCCGCACAATTACCAGTGCAGTGCGCGGCGTATTGCGCGATCCGGCTACTCGTGCTGAAGCGATGTCACTAATTACAGCTCGGTAGATAAACCATGTTGGTAATGGGAATTCTTAATGCCACACCAGATTCCTTTGCCGATGGTGGCGAACATTTCACTTATCCCGATGCAGTTGATCACGGTTTAAAACTAATTGCTGAAGGTGCCGACATTATTGATGTGGGCGGTGAATCAACGCGTCCGGGTGCGGAACGAGTTTCACCCGCCGAAGAAGAACGTAGAGTTATAAATGTTATTTCAAAATTAGTTGATGCTGGCAAACCAATAAGTATCGACACCATGCGCGCATCAACAGCGCGGGCTGCAGTTATTGCAGGCGCTTCAATAATCAATGATGTCAGCGGTGGGCTGGCAGACGCCGCGATGTTAGATACCGCCGCCGAGCTGAAGGTTCCATATATTGCAATGCATTGGCGGGGCCACTCTAAAGAGATGAATAATTTGGCGGTTTACACAAACCTGGTTGATGAGGTAATTGCGGAATTGAATTTGAGAATTGAGGCAGCGCTTTCAGCAGGTGTGAGTAAATCAAATTTAATTATTGATCCAGGAATTGGCTTTGCGAAGCAGCCGGCTGATAACTGGGCAATAATCGAGGAAATCCAGCGATTTGTAGCCCTCGGATACCCGGTACTAGTTGGCGCATCACGTAAACGATTCTTAGGTGGCGATGATCCAACCGCGCGCGAAGCGGCAACGGTTGCGCTAACCAAGCAACTTAGCCAAAGCGGTATTTGGGCAGTTAGAGTTCATGGAGTAGCAGCTAACAAGGCGGTCTTGTAATGAATGATTCAATTCGCATCAATGGCATTAAGGGCTTCGGCTATCACGGCGTATTTGCGGAGGAAACTAAGAATGGCCAAGAGTTCCTCGTTGTGTCGACTACGGCGCTATCTGTGATTTAGTTGTTGCTGCCATAACTGGCACACCTTATAAATTGATTGAGAAGTTAGCTGGCGTGATTGCTGATCAAATTTTGGCAACTGCGAGTTTGGTCGAAATCGCGCTAGTTACAGTTCACAAACCAAGTGCACCAGTTAACGCGGTCACCAGCGACATTAATGTGATGGTTATTCGCACTCGATGAAAGCCGTAGTTTCGCTAGGTGCCAATATCGGAGATCCCAAGGCAAATTTAGATTTAGCAGTCGCGCTTTTACGTGAAGCAACCGATGTAATTGCAGTTTCTGGTTATCTGCAAACAAAACCAGTTGGTGGGCCAGAGCAACCCGATTATCTAAATGCTATTGCAATTGTCGAATCAGACTTGCCAGCTAAAGATTTGTTAGCACTTTTAAATGGTATTGAAACTGCGATGGGTCGCACTCGCGAAATTCAGTGGGGGCCACGAGTAATTGATTTAGATCTAATTCAATATGGCGGATTATTGGTTAGTGATGAGAAATTGACCTTGCCTCACCCACGAGCTCACGAGCGTCGCTTTGTTTTAGCACCCTGGTTTGAGATTGAGCCCGAGGCAATCCTGCTCACACACGGCCGGATTTCGGATCTACTAAATACTGATTTAGAATAAGCAAGCATCGCCCGGGACCGCAAAAGGACTGGAGCCAAAAGATGACCGTACTAGTTCCGACAATGGGCGCCCTTCATAAGGGGCACCAAGCGTTGATTAAGCGTGCGCGGGAACTAGATAAAGAGGTAGTTGTAAGTATTTTTGTTAATCCTCTGCAGTTTGCTGACGCCGCTGATCTAGAAAAATATCCGCGTACGCCAGAGACCGATATCCAAATTGCAACTTTGGCAGGTGCCACGCAAGTTTGGTTTCCAAATTATGAAGAAATTTATCCGAACGAGCCAGTTCAGATATCAGCTGGCGCAGTAGGCGATCTCTATGAAGGTGCATCACGGCCGGGCCACTTTGCCGGTGTCCTAACTGTGGTTAATCGGTTATTTGAAATTGTTAAACCGAGTGCGGCTGTTTTCGGCGAGAAAGATTTTCAACAGTTGTGGCTGATTAAAGACCACTTTAAAAAGATTGAAATTGCGGCGGTCCCAACGGTTCGCGAATTTGATGGTTTAGCTTTATCTTCACGAAACGTTCGGCTAACTGAATCAGATCGAATAGCGGCGCTAATTATTTCTAAAGCTCTAAAAGAACCAGCTCGAATGCACGAAATCTTGGCAACTGAGCCGGCCTTCAAATTAGATTACGCCGAAGTAATTGACGAGAAAACTTTTCAAAAAGCTAGCGCAACCACTCAAAACAAGCGGGCCATCATCGCGGGTTGGGTAAATGGGGTTCGATTGCTAGATAATGCAGTTGTGGAAACTAACTCATGAAGCTACTAGCCCCTAAGCCAGGCTGGACTTCGCGCGCCGATGTAATCGTGGTCGGCTCTGGAATTGCGGGCATGACTACTGCGTTGCAGCTGCGCACTTTTGGGTTATCGGTTTTGATTGTGACTAAAGCAAAAGTGGACGAAGGTTCAACTAAGTGGGCGCAAGGCGGAATTGCCGCAGCACTTGGTGATGGTGACTCACCAGAGGCCCATTTAACAGATACTTTGACGGCAGGTGCCGGGCTTTGCGATGTAGAAGCGGTTCGCGTTTTGGTAACCGAAGGTCCTGAAGCAGTGCGCAAATTAATTGAACGCGGTGCCAAATTTGATACTGAAGCTGATGGCGAGATTGCGCTAACTCGCGAAGGCGGCCATTTACGTAATCGCATTTTGCATGCAGGAGGTGATGCAACTGGTGCTGAAGTATCACGTGCGCTATTGGCTGCAGTTCGTAATGATCCACAGATTGAAGTTGTTGAAGATGCTTTGGTTCTCGATGCGTTGAAAGATAAAACAGGTCGCGTATGCGGAGTAACTCTGCACGTAATCGGTGCTGGTTCACGCGATGGCGTTGGTCAAGCACTTGGCAAAGCTGTTGTGCTCGGAACCGGTGGGCTCGGGCAAGTATTTGCCAGCACAACTAATCCGTCGGTATCTACTGGCGATGGTGTCGCGCTTGCACTACGAGCCGGCGCAAAAATTGCAGATGTGGAATTCATTCAGTTTCACCCGACCGTACTTTGGTTAGGTGGAAAATCGCGAGGCCAGCAACCATTGATCTCCGAAGCAGTGCGCGGTGAAGGTGCATATTTAGTTGATGACAACGGCGTTCGATTTATGCAAGGACTACATCCGTTAGCTGAATTAGCTCCTCGCGATGTTGTGGCAATTGCCATCATGCGCAAGATGAAAGAAAGTAACCAAGACCATGTCTGGCTCGATGTTCGCCACTTAACTGGGTTCGCCGATCGATTCCCAACTATTAACGCTTCATGCTTGTCTCACGGAATTGATCCAAGTAAAGATTTAATTCCAGTAGCGCCAGCTTCACATTATGCCTCGGGCGGAGTGCGCGTAGACCTAAACGGTCACAGCAGTATTCCTGGCTTATACGCCTGCGGTGAAACGGCTTGTTCAGGCGTTCATGGAGCTAACCGATTAGCCTCAAATTCGCTGCTAGAAGGCCTAGTTTTCAGTGCTCGCATTGCAGCCGACATTGCGGCAAATTTGCCAGCTGAATCTGAACCAGTTGAAAATACCAGCCAGGCTTTCTTGCTTGACCCCGCTGTTCGCAAAGAGCTACAAACAGCGATGAGTCGCGGTGCCGGCGTATTACGTTCAGCTGATTCGCTTATTGAAACCAGCAACGCATTGTCTCGACTCGAAGCTCGATATAGCGATGCACCACAGGTCGATGCATGGGAAACCACCAATCTATTTCAACTTGCCCAAACAATTTTGCGAGCAGCTTTGATTAGACAAGAAACTCGCGGCTCGCACTGGCGCGAAGATTTTCCAGAAACAAGTGCTGCTTGGGAAAAGAGAATTGTGCAGCAAATTGATGAAGTCGGAAATTGGGCAACCGAATATGCGCAGGTGATAAATAAATGATTAATTATGATTTAGTAAAAGCCGCCCTTGCCGAAGATTTGGCCGGGGGAGTAGATGTTACTTCGGTTGCAACAATTAGCGCCGATGCCGAGCTATATGCAGAATTTGTAGCTCGCGAGTCAGGAGTGGTTGTTGGTATTGAAATGGCTAAAGCTGTTTTGACTGAAGTCGGAGTCACTGGCATTGAAGTTTTAGTAGCCGAAGGTGCCTTCGTTAAAGCGGGAGATGTCTTAATTAGAGTTTCCGGAAATGCACGCGCAATTTTGTTAGCTGAACGAACCGCGCTGAATTTCCTAGGTCACTTATCTGGCATTGCTACGCTAACTAACCAATGGGTTAAAGCCATTGCTGGCACCAAGTGCGAAATTCGTGATACCCGAAAAACAACACCAGGTTGGCGCGAACTAGAAAAGTTTGCGGTTCGCATGGGCGGTGGCACTAATCATCGAATGTCGTTATCTGATGCAGCTCTGATTAAGGACAATCACATTGCCGCAGCAGGCGGTGTTAAAGCAGCGTTTAGCGCCGTTCGCAGCGCATTTCCAACCGCGCCGATTGAGATCGAAGTTGATACTTTGGAACAGTTAGCCGAAGTTCTGCCGCTTAATCCGGATTTAGTTCTACTCGACAATATGACACCTGACCAATGTCGGACAGCTGTTTCACTAGTTGCTGGTCAAACAAGATTAGAGGCATCAGGCGGCATCACACTAGAGCTAGCTCGCTCATATGCCGAAACCGGCGTTGATTATTTAGCAATTGGTGCGCTCACACATTCGGCAAAGAATTTCGATATCGGCCTCGACGTAAGGAGCAAATAACCATGTTGTTAACTGTAGATGTTGGTAACACCAATACGGTCTTAGGAATTTTCGAAGGTGAAAATTTAACTCAGTCCTGGCGAGTAAAAACCGACCCACGTAATACTGCCGATGAACTTTGGCTGCAATACGAGGCGCTAGTTTCGGAATATGACTTAACTGGTTTAGCCATATGCAGCACTGTGCCTGCAACCTTGCGCGAGTTACGTCGCATGATCGCTGATTACTTTGAAGATGTACCAACCACAATCGTTGAGCCAGGCATCAAAACCGGAGTACCACTATTAGTTGATAATCCAAAAGAAATTGGCGCTGACCGCATTGTAAATACTTTGGCTGCTCACACTTTATTTGGTGGGCCAGCAATCGTGGTTGACTTTGGAACTTCGACTAATTTTGATGTGGTTTCACCAACTGGTGAATTTTTGGGTGGAGCATTGGCACCTGGTATCGAAATCTCAGTTGAAGCATTGGCGGCCAGAGCTGCACAACTTCGAAAAGTCGAATTAGTGCTACCTAAATCAGTAATTGGTAAGAACACCGTTGAGGCGTTGCAATCTGGAACTATTTTCGGTTTTGCTGGCCAAGTAGATGGTTTGGTAAATCGAATTACCGAAGAACTCGCATTGAGCTACAGCGATACGCCAACCGTTGTCGCCACTGGTGGCCTGGCGCCCTTAATTTTGGGCGTTTCGGAGACGATTGATGAACACGAACCAGATCTAACGTTGATCGGTTTGCGTCTGATTCACGAGCGCAATCAGTAGCAGTTAGACTGCACTTCTTATGAGCGAGCAGACTCCAATAATCGGTGATGATCTACCCGAGCAACTACGGATCAGGCGCGAGAAGCGGGCTGACTTAATTGCCCAGGGCATCGAGCCATACCCAGTTGCCGTAGCTCGCACAAAAACATTGGGCGAAGTTCGCACTAAGTACCAAGCACTAGAAACCGATACTGCAACTGGTGATATTGAAAGCTTGACCGGCCGCATTATCTTTAAGCGCGATACTGGCAAATTATGTTTTGCGACTTTGCGCGAAGGCGATGGCACCGAACTGCAAGCAATGTTCTCGCTCGACAAAGTTGGCGAAGATTCAATCACTGCCTGGAAATCTCAAGTCGATCTTGGTGACATTGTTAGTGTGACTGGCGAAATCATTACTTCAAAGCGCGGCGAACTTTCGATCTTAGCTAACTCATGGCAACTTGCATCAAAATCTTTGCGCCCGTTACCTAATGAACATAACCCGCTCTCTGAAGAAACTCGAGTTCGTATGCGTTATGTAGATTTAATTGTGCGCCCTGAGGCTCGAGTAACAGCGCGCATGCGTCCAACTGTCATGCGTTCATTGCGTCAAACTTTCCATGAACGCGACTTCATTGAAGTTGAAACCCCGATGTTGCAAGTGCAACACGGTGGCGCAGCCGCTCGCCCATTTAAATCTTTTAGCAATGCCTACGACATGGATCTTTTCTTGCGCATCGCACCAGAGCTATTCCTAAAGCGTTGCGTTGTCGGTGGCATTGAACGAGTATTTGAAATCAACCGAAACTTCCGTAACGAAGGTGCTGATTCTTCACACTCACCAGAATTTGCGATGATCGAGAGTTATCAGTCATATGGCGACTGGCGTTCAATTGCCGAACTAACCCAGACACTAATTCAGAACGCCGCAATGGCTGTGTCAGGCTCATTAGTAGTTACTCATCAAGATGGCCGCCAAATAGATTTCGGCGGAAAATGGCGTGAGATATCGCTATATGAAGCGATTTCTGAAGGTGCGGGCGAGACCGTAACTGCGCTAACGCCAATGGAAGATCTAAAGCGCATCGCCACAAAGTTAGGTATGAAAGTCGATCCGGCCTGGATTGCTGGCAAGTTAGCTGAAGAAATTTTTGAGCATGTTGCTAAAGATCAATTAATTGAACCAACTTTTGTAATGGGTTTCCCAGTTGATACTTCACCGCTAGTTCGCGCACATCGCGAAACTCCTGGCGTTGCTGAAAAATGGGATCTCTATGTTGAAGGTTTTGAATTAGCAACTGGTTACTCCGAACTTATTGACCCAGTTATTCAACGAGATCGATTAGTTGAACAATCTCGTCTGGGTGCAAAAGGTGATGTCGAGGCAATGCAAGTTGATGAAGATTTCCTACGCGCAATGGAATTTGGAATGCCACCAATGGGCGGAATGGGTATGGGCGTTGATCGTTTACTTATGGCACTCACCGGCCTCGGAATTCGCGAAACAATTTTGTTCCCATTGGTTAAGCCGGAGATTGAGTAATGATCGAAGTTCGACCAGCTCGTACCAGTGACATTAAGGCGATTCATAAATTAATTGTGGACTTTGCTTCTGGTGGTCGCATGCTGCAAAAAGAGACAGTAACTCTTTATGAAAGTGTGCAAGAATTTGTGGTTGCAGTTGAAGATGGCCAAGTAGTTGGTTGCGGCGCACTTCACGTGCTCTGGGAAGATTTAGCCGAAGTTCGCTCAGTTGCAATTACCGAAACTTTGCGCGGTAACGGAATCGGAAATCAAATTCTGGAACGAATTATTGATCGTGCCCGCGAACTCGGCCTATCCCGAATTTTCTGTTTAACATTTGAAACTAAATTCTTTGGCCGACATGGCTTTGAAGAAATTCAAGGAACCCCCGTTGAGCCCGAGATCTACGCTCAATTACTTAAGTCTTATGACTCTGGTGTGGCTGAATTCCTCGACCTAGAATCAGTAAAGCCAAACACTTTGGGCAATACCCGAATGCTTAAAATCCTCTAAGACGACCCATAGTTTCTACCCGCCAGGGCACAAATTGGGGTTCAATCTGGTTATAACTGGCATATCTAGTGGTTTTTCGGAGCGTAAAACCCACCTCGCGAGCTGGCCCCCTCGGGTATTAGGCTTAGCGAGATACGAATAGAAGGAGTACCGCCCATGTTTGAGCGTTTTACCGACCGTGCCCGCCGGGTTGTTGTTCTAGCCCAAGAAGAAGCACGCATGCTCAATCACAACTACATCGGCACCGAGCACATTCTGCTTGGCCTGATTCATGAAGGCGAAGGCGTCGCTGCTAAAGCGATGGAAGGCATGGGCATTTCACTCGAAGCCGTGCGTGCACAAGTTGAAGAAATTATTGGCCAAGGCCAGCAAGCACCAAGTGGACATATTCCATTTACGCCACGCGCCAAGAAAGTTCTCGAACTTTCACTTCGCGAAGCGTTGCAACTTGGACATAACTACATCGGTACTGAACATATTTTGCTGGGCCTAATTCGCGAAGGCGAAGGCGTAGCTGCACAAGTATTAGTAAAACTTGGTGCTGATCTAAATCGGGTTCGTCAACAAGTTATTCAATTACTTTCTGGTTACCAAGGAAAAGAAGCCGTTGCTTCAAATGGTCCAGCTGAAGGAACTCCTTCAACTTCATTGGTACTTGATCAATTCGGTCGAAATTTAACTCAAGCTGCCCGCGAAGGAAAACTTGATCCAGTTATTGGTCGCGAATTAGAGATCGAACGCGTAATGCAGGTTCTTTCCCGTCGCACTAAGAACAATCCAGTTTTAATTGGTGAACCAGGTGTTGGTAAAACTGCAGTTGTCGAAGGTTTAGCACAAGCAATTGTTAAGAACGATGTGCCTGAGACCCTTAAAGATAAGCAACTTTATTCACTTGATCTAGGCGCACTAGTTGCCGGTTCTCGCTATCGCGGTGATTTCGAGGAGCGCTTAAAGAAAGTGCTTAAAGAGATTAAAACTCGCGGCGACATCATTCTCTTCATCGATGAAATTCATACCTTGGTTGGTGCTGGCGCAGCTGAAGGCGCAATTGATGCAGCCAGCATTTTGAAGCCAATGCTTGCTCGCGGCGAGCTCCAGACTATTGGTGCAACTACGCTTGACGAATATCGCAAGCACCTTGAAAAAGATGCAGCTCTAGAACGTCGCTTCCAGCCAATTCAAGTTAAAGAACCATCAGTGGCTCACACCATTGAAATTCTTAAAGGCCTGCGCGATCGCTACGAAACGCATCACCGCGTATCAATTACCGACGGTGCGCTATCAGCTGCAGCAAACATGGCGGATCGTTATGTATCTGATCGCTTCTTGCCGGATAAGGCAATCGATTTAATTGATGAAGCTGGTTCACGTCTGCGCATTAAGCGCATGACCGCACCTCCCGAACTGCGCGAGTTCGATGACAAGATCGCTGCTGCTCGTAAAGATAAAGAGTCAGCAATTGATGGTCAAGATTTTGAAAAGGCCGCATCTTTCCGTGATCTCGAAAAAACTCTTTCTACTGAAAAAGCTGAAGCTGAAAAAAATTGGAAAGCAACCGATCTCGATAAGGTAACTGAAGTTGATGAAGAACTCATCGCTCAAGTTCTATCTATCGCAACTGGTATTCCAGTGTTTAAATTAACTGAAGAAGAAACTGCTCGCTTGCTACGCATGGAAGATGAATTGCACAAGCGCGTTATTGGTCAAGATCAAGCGATCAAGGCTTTGTCACAAGCAATTCGTCGTACTCGTGCGGGTCTGAAAGATCCAAAGCGACCAGGTGGTTCATTTATTTTCGCTGGTCCATCAGGTGTCGGTAAGACTGAACTTTCACGCACGCTTGCTTCATTCTTATTTGGTGATGCAGATGCGCTGATTCAACTTGATATGTCTGAGTACTCCGAGCGCCACACAGCCTCTCGTTTATTTGGTGCACCTCCCGGATATGTTGGTTATGACGAAGGCGGACAGCTAACTGAAAAAGTACGTCGTCGCCCATTCTCAGTTGTGCTCTTCGACGAAATCGAAAAAGCGCACCCAGATATCTTTAACTCGTTATTGCAGGTTCTAGAAGATGGTCGCCTAACTGACTCACAAGGTCGCGTAGTTGATTTCAAGAACACCGTAATCATCATGACTACCAACTTAGGTACTAAAGATATTTCAAAGGGTGCCGGTCTTGGTTTTGCGAACTCATCTGATGAGCTCTCAAATTACGAGCGCATGAAGGCAAAGGTTGGCGATGAACTTAAGTCGCACTTCCGCCCAGAATTCCTAAACCGTATTGATGACATCGTGGTATTCCATCAACTACATAAGGATGAAATTATTCAGATCGTTGATCTCATGATTGCTTCCCTTGATGAACGCCTAAAAGCGAAAGACATGGGTATTGAATTAACCCAAGCAGCTAAGGATCTTCTTGCTGCGCGCGGCTATGACCCACTTCTTGGTGCTCGTCCATTGCGTCGCACAATTCAACGTGAAATCGAAGATTCACTCTCAGAGCGCATCTTGTTTAGCGAATTGAAAGCTGGCGAAATTATTGTGGTTGATGTTGAAGGCGAAGGCGCTGATGCGAAATTCACTTTCACTGGTTCGCCAAAAGCGATTACGCCAGATTCACCAGAAGATTTAGCGCAAACTCCTACCGCTTAATTTCCGCTAGTTGCCGCTAGCTGCCTCACTACCTAGGTTTTTTAGCGCTTCTCCGCTAACGCGGTAAACGGTCCATTCATCCATGGCAATTGCCCCTTGCGATTTGTAGAACTCAATTGCTGGTGTGTTCCAATCAAGCACCCACCACTGAAAGCGACCGTATCCGCGCTCGTTACAGATCGCAGCTAAGTGCTTAAGCATTGCTAAGCCGTATCCATTTCCGCGATGCTCTGGCTTAATAAATAGATCTTCTAAATAAATACCATGTTTGCCCTGCCAAGTAGAAAAATTAAGAAACCAAATTGCAATGCCAACTACTTCACCATCATGGTCTGCAATTGAGCAAAAAACTTTTGGCGCATCGGCAAAGAGTGCCGCACCAATCTCAGTTTCGTTGGTTTCAACTTCATCAGGGGCTTTTTCATACAATGCAAGATCGTGAATCAATTGCATGATGGCGGGGAGATCAGCTTTAGTTGCTGGGCGAATTAACATTTGATTGGTGTGATCTCTCCGTTTTTTGCTAAATGATTTAGAAAACCACTCTTGCCAACTGCAATATCACCTAAGTCAGAGCGGCCTAAAATCAGCGCTGGCAGCGTTGATGCGGCATGGACTGCTTCGGTGATGCTAATTCCGATCTCATTTAGTGCGTGGTTAAAGGCTTTTGCCATCGTCAAAGTACTGCCCGCGAGCGCGCCATTTGAGGCTAATCGCGCAATGCCATCTTTAACGGTTACTTCAAGGCCTGCGATTTTGTACCTGCCATCAGTTGAACCCGCTGCCGACATAGCATCAGTAACCATTACCACGCGATTAGGCGCAGTTTCAAAAACTTCACGCACAATATTTGTAGCCACATGCTCGCCGTCTAGAATTAATTCCAGACTTACCCGTAATTCATTAATAACTGCGCTCGACATAGTGCCTGGGCCGTCAACAACTTTTGGCATGGCATTATTGAAATGTGTAACTACGCTGGCGCCACGATCAATTGCTGCTTGAGCTGTTGCGGCATCTGATTGCGAGTGACCGATTGCCGCGATTACACCAGATTTTGCTAAATGCTCAATTACTTCTAGCGCGCCATCAAGTTCAGGTGCGATGGTGATCATCTTGATAAACCCTTGACCGGCATCAAGCAAAGTTTGAACTTCAGCAAGAGTTGGGGTGCGCAAAAGATCTGGGTCGTGAGCTCCACAGCGAGCGTGTGAAAGATACGGACCTTCTAAATGAATACCGGCAATTTCTCCGCGCTGCGCAAATGGAACCAACCGCTTGATCTGTGAAATTAGATTTTCAATTGGCTCAGTAACCAAACTGGCTAATCCAGCTACGGTTCCGCCAGCGCGATGAGTAGCAATCACTTGGGTAATTTCGGAATCAGTCAGACTGCCAAAATATTTGCCACCGCCGCCGTGACAGTGAATATCCACGAAACCTGGGATCAATATTCCTTCGTAACGAAAGTCATATTCTGGGGTTGTTCCATTATTTATCGAGCGAATCAGGCCATCTTCGATCTCTAGCCATACCTCTTTCTGCAGCTCTTGATCTATAAGCACGGTGGCTGCAGAGATGATCACTTAGCAAACTTATGGCTTTGAAGTAGTCAGGTCAAGAATCTAGCGAAACAGTAGTTGTTTAATAGCCTTTCCTCTGCCTATTCTTAGCGCACTAGAGAGGCAGTGATGACAATTAATCAAAATGAACCAGAGTTAGGTCTTCTGCGCACTGAACAAGTCGACGCGAAGTTCCAACTGCTCGATGTCATGTCTATCTCTGAGCTATTGCAAGCAATGAATGAGAGCGATACCGAAGTTCCTAAAGCAGTTAATGCAATTTTGCCTCGCATTGAAAAAGCAATTGATGAAGTTGTAGATCGCATGTTACAAGGCGGTCGCTTAGTTTATTTAGGCGCCGGAACTTCTGGGCGACTTGGCGTCCTTGATGCTGCTGAATGTGGGCCAACTTTTTCAGTAAGCACCGATCAAGTAGTTGCTTTTATTGCCGGCGGAGATTCTGCTTTGCGGTTACCAGCCGAAGGTGCTGAAGATCGCCCTGAACTTGGTATCGCGGATTTAAAATCTATCAATCTAAAAGCAACTGATTGTGTAGTTGGTATTGCTGCAAGTGGTCGCACGCCATATGTACTTGGCGCACTTGATTACGCAAATTCTGTCGGCGCCCTAACTATTGCAATTACCTGTAATCCCAATTCGGAAGCTGGCAAACGCAGTGCCCATGCTCTCGATGTTGACTCTGGCCCGGAGTTATTAGCTGGATCGACTCGATTGAAATCTGGAACTGCGCAGAAGTTGGTTCTAAATATGATTTCAACCGTCACCATGGTTCGTCTGGGTAAGACATTTGGAAATTTAATGGTTGATCTACAGATCAGCAATGAAAAATTGCAAGACCGGGCAATTCGAATAATTGAAAAAGCTACGGGTGCAACCCGGGCTGCTTCAGCTGCCGCGCTAACCGACTCAGGACATGAAGTAAAAGTCGCGATATTGATGCTTTTGTTACACACCGATGCGAATTCTGCCAAAGAGCGTTTATCTGCTTCCCAGAATCGAATTCGCCAAGCGCTCACTGAGGGCTAGGCTTCAACGCTTACATAACGAAAACGTAGCCAAACCGTTACCCAGTTACGCTTGACCTAGCCTCCTTATACCGATAATTTTCACGGGTCGGGGAAATCCCTGAAGGTTTTTTTCACCATATGAACCAACTCGGGTTCATCCTTGGAAGGAGAAAAGGTGAAGTTAAGTAAGAAGTTCGCAATATTTAGCATCAGCACCGCATTAGTTGCTGGTGTTGCATTCGTTGCGCCAGCACAGGCAGCATCAAAAGATTTAGCAATCGGCGTGACTCTTGATATCGATAAGTTAGACCCACACACCTCGACAAGTTTTTCAACAGTTCGCGCACTTGGTCTAGTTTATGGTTCATTGGTTGAAGTTGGACCAAAACTCGATATTCGTTCAGGCTTAGCAGCATCATGGGGCTTTAACGCAGATTCAACTGAACTTCGTTTGAAGCTTCGCAAGAATGTTAAGTTTCATGACGGTTCAGCATTTGATGCTGAAGATGTTAAAGCTTCACTTAATCGCATTCTTGATGTCAACACCAAGGCAGCTGCTCGTGCAAACATTGCCACGATCACTTCCATCACAGGCTCTGGCTTATCAGTATTGATCAAGTTGAGCGTTCCAAATGCGCCAATTTTGGCAGCTCTTGATGGCGTAAATATGTCAATGCTTTCAAGCGATGACATTGCAGCTAACAAAATCGGTAAGACTGTAAACGGAACTGGTCCATTCAAATATGTTTCATGGGAACCAGGACAGTCAGTCAAGCTTGAAAAGAATGTAACCTATTGGAAAGCTCCAGTTAAGCTAGACACTGTTACCTTCCGCATTATTCCAACAGAGGCCTCAATCTTGGCCGCTTTGAATGCCGGAACAATTCAGTTCTCAGTTTTGACTAGCCCAACTGTTGCCCTTCAAGTTGGCAAGAATCTAAATCTTTATCGCACACCTGGCTTGGGCTATGTAACTCTGCAATTAAATGCTCGAGTTGCTCCGCTCAATAAGCTAGATGTTCGCTTAGCCATTCAGTGCGCAATTAACCGTGCTGAAGTAGTTAAGACCGCAGCCGCTGGTGAAGCAAAAGTAGTCGGTCCGATCACAAGCCCTGCTTATGCATCAGACCCAGATGATCGCCCATGTCCAAACGTAGATCTCGCAAAAACTAAGAAGTATTTAGCGGATGCCGGCTATGCAGATGGATTAACAATTAAGGCAATCGTTTCTCCTACTCAGTATGCAACAGCATCTGGTACAGCACAGAACCTCAAGGCCCAACTTGCAAAAGCTGGAATCAACCTAGAGCTCGATATCCTTGATAACGCAACTTACGTATCACGTTGGTTGGCTGGTGACTTTGCAGCAGCTGTTGCAAATAATGGTGGACGTATTGATCCAGACACCATGTACACCCGTTATTTCCCATCAACCGGAAATCTAAATAAGGTAGCTGGTTATTCATCAGCAACCATGGATGCTTTATTCCTAAAGGGTAAAGCAACAGGTCGTGCAGCTGAGCGCAAGCTCATCTACAAGTCGATCTCACAAGAACTCGAGAACAACGCAGTCTGGATTTGGTTGTTTGCACCTTATGAGTATCGTGCGGCAGCTAAGAATGTAACTGGCTTTATTCCGCTAGCTACAGGATCCTTGATTGAGCTTCGCGTAGTTGATCTAAAGTAATAATCAGTTAAGTAAAGAGGAGGCGGGTAGAAATTACCCGCCTCCTTTTCTTAAATTTTTTAATTTAAATTGAAATAAGGAGCACTAATTGTCTTTCGGTGAGAGAATTTCCCGAATCCTGCTCTCGACTCCGGTTTTACGTATCGGAAGTATTTTAAGTACGCTGTTTGGCATCTCAATATTTGTTTTCTTAGTTCTTCGTGTTATCCCCGGCGACTCTATTGTCGGTGCATTCGGAATTGAAACCGGCTTATTAACGCCCGAGCAGATTGCTCAACTAAAAGTTTATTACGGCATTGATAAGTCTTTGCCAATGCAATACATATCTTGGATGCAGAGCTTCTTAAGTGGCAACATGGGATATTCATATTCCACCGGTATTTCAATCGCTTCACTGACGGCTAAGGCCTTACCGGTAACTATCGAATTAGCCTTGATTGGCACCATTTTGGGTGTAGTTATGGGCATTGCTATAGGCACATTTAGTGCACGCAAGCCCGGCAGTATCCGCGACTTTGCTGGCCAACTATTCGGTCTAATGGCACTTGCAGTACCTGGTTTTGTTTTAAGCACAACGATCGTGACTATCACGGCTAATAAGTTTCATTATTTTCCCAACGGTTATGAATTTGTGCGTCTCTGGGAAGACCCCTGGATGAACTTGCAACAAATGATGTTCCCGGGTCTAGTCCTTGGTATTGCAGTAGCTGCACCAGTCATGCGCACAACTAGATCTGCCTTGCTAGAAACAGTTGATAAAGATTTTGTCCGTACGGCAATTGGCAAAGGTGTTAATGCACGCAAGGTTCAATCGCGTCACGTTCTGCGAAATTCTTTGATTCCGATCGTAACTATGACCGGTATTCAATTTGGCTACCTTTTAGGTGGTGCCGTAATTGTCGAGAACATTTTCTCGTTACCGGGAATGGGCCGACAGGTTTTATACGCGATTACTAAACGTGAATATGCAACGGTACAGAGCAGCGTCATGGTATTTGCCATCTTATTCATCACCATCAACGTGATAACGGATTTGATCTATCGCAAAATTGACCCCAGGATCAAAAAATGAAGCGCGATCCTTTGAAGCCTAAAGGTGGCTTTTACTATTACATGCAAAGCACGAGTGGAATCGTTGGCGCAATTTTATTATTGTTTATGGTGATTGTTTCACTGTGTGCCGTTTTTGGCTGGCTCCCGCATGACCCACTCGAGCAAAATGTAGAATTTGCAATGCAAGGGCCAAGTTCAAACTTCTGGTTTGGAACCGATGAGTTTGGCCGTGACATATTTTCGCGCTCACTCGACGGCATGCGTAGATCACTTACCGTTTCGGTCTCAGCTGTTTCGATTGCAGCAACTATCGGCGTGACGCTTGGAATTCTGAGCGGCTATTTGGGACGCTGGTTTGACCAGCTAATCGTGCGTTTGAGCGACGTAATCTTCGCTTTTCCAGCAATTCTGCTTGCTTTAGCAATTGTTAGCACGCTGGGAAATTCTTGGTATCAAACCTCGCTTGCAATTGCCGTCGTTTACACGCCGATTTTCATTCGCGTTGCACGTGGGCCAGTATTGACAGTAAAAGAAATGGATTATGTAAAAGTCACTCGAATCTTGGGTTTCTCTTCACTTCGAATTCTGCGTAAACACATTTTGCCGAACGTGACTGCCCCGATCGTGGTGCAGGTTGCGCTCTCTCTTTCTTGGGCAATTTTGACTGAATCAGGGCTAAGTTTCTTGGGACTCGGCACCCAACCACCTAACGCATCCCTTGGTCTGATGGTTTCCGAGGCACAATCAATTGCTGCCTTTGCATGGTGGGCGCTCTTCTTCCCATCTGCATTTATTACCATCGTGGTAGTTGGACTTAACCTTGTTGGAGATGGCTTACGCGATGCACTAGATCCAGCCCGGAGAAGTTCATGAGTAATCCACTTCTCTCGGTAAGCGGTCTCGGAATATCAACAGTGCAAGATCCTCGCACCCTGGTTAACAGTGTTTCCTTTGAAATTATGCCAGGTGAAGCTGTCGGCGTAGTTGGTGAGAGCGGTTCAGGAAAAACTCTTACTGCGTTATCTATTCTAGGTTTACTCCCACGTGGCGTTGCTATTGCTGGCGGTTCAATAATTTTCAATGGCACTGATTTAACAAAAGCAGATCCTGAGACTATGCGTAATTTACGTGGCTCCGATATCTCAATGGTTTATCAAGACCCAATGACTGCGCTTAATCCGGTTATGAAGTTAGGTCGACAACTGCTTGAAGTGATCGAATCGCATGAGAAATTAGATGACGGTTCGGTTGCTCGAGTTGAGGCCGCCCTACGCGAAGTAGGTATTCCACAGGTAGAACGAGCCATGGAGAGCTATCCGCATGAATTTTCTGGCGGCATGCGCCAGCGGGTAATGATTGCAATGGCTTTACTTCTCTCGCCTAAGTTGCTGATCGCTGATGAGCCAACTACGGCACTTGATGTAACAATTCAACAACAGATCTTGGCGCTTGTTTCTGAACAACGGCGCAAGCGTGACATGTCGATGCTTTGGATCACTCATGATTTAGGCGTCGTCGCTAACTTGGTTGATCGACTGATTGTTATGTATGCCGGCAATATCGTCGAAGCCGGAACCGTGCAAGAGATCTTCACTAATCCTCAACACCCTTACACCCATGGCTTGTTATCTTCGCTCCCATCACGCACAGATAAATCTCGCAAGCGTTTAACTTCTATTCCTGGCGTACCGCAGAAACCTTGGCTAGTTGGCAATACCTGCGGATTCGCCCCTCGTTGTTTTAAAGTAACTGCAGAATGCACTGCTTCTGCGCCTAAGTTAGTTGGTAGCTTAGAAAAATCAGTTGCTTGTTTTCATCCGATGGGAGATAAGTAATGTCCCTAAATATTGTTAATGTTGAGAAGCGTTACTTAAACCGGGCTTCAGGAACAACTATCAATGCCTTAAACGGGGTTTCAATTAAAGTCGAAGTTGGTCAAACCTTAGGCATTGTTGGTGAAAGTGGTTGTGGCAAATCAACGCTGGCTCGTGCAGTCGTTGGGCTAGAAGTTCCATCAGCTGGCTCAATTACCTGGGATGGCAAAGTAATTGATAATAAAGCTAAAGATCGTTTGAAATCCCATCATTCACAAGTGCAGTTGGTATTCCAAGATCCATACTCTTCGCTTAACCCACGTCAGCAAATCGAAAATTCAATCGCTGAGGCAATCGAAGTTCACGGTTTAGTTGCTAAAGATAAAATCACCGATCGAGTTACTGAGCTTCTAGTCATGGTCGGCCTCGATCCTGATTTAAGAAATCGCTACCCGCATCAACTTTCAGGTGGTCAGCGTCAGCGAGTTTGTATTGCTCGCGCCCTCTCAGCTGAGCCTAAATTGCTGGTTTTAGATGAACCTGTCTCAGCCCTCGATGTTTCGGTGCGAGCAGAAGTAATGAATCTTCTGATTGACCTGCGCAAAAATTTAGGGCTGACTTATATTTTCATCAGCCACGATTTAGCGATGATTCGATATATCAGCGATGTTATTGCTGTTATGTATTTGGGCAAGATCGTTGAATTTGGCACCTGGGAAGAAATCATCGAAAACCCAGTTCATCCATATACCAAGGCGTTGATTGCAGCCATGCCTGATCACAGCATTATTGGTGATCCAACAATGTTGGCACGTACGCTTGAGGGCGAAGTACCAGATCCGGTTAATTTACCTAGTGGCTGTTCTTTCCATTCTAGGTGCGCACTAGCTGTACCAAGTTGTTCAATAATTGCACCAACGCTTCGCGAAATTTCTAATGGTCACCTAGTAGCTTGTTCGGAGGTTTAATATGAAGGTTATCGGCATGATTTCAGGAACTTCTTACGACGGTATAGATGTTGCCTGTTGTGAGTTTGTGCAGAGCGGAGACTTAGTCGAAGTGCGGGTAATTGGGTTCGAGTCTGTTGCATACACCGATTCATTACACGAGATGATCGCAGATTCAATGCCACCTCGTAAAGTGGATATGGAGCGAGTCTGCATTCTAGATACCAAGATTGGCCAAGCATTCAGTGCAGCAGCTCAAAGTGCTATGAAGAAGTTTAAGTTTGAACCAGATCTTATTGTTAGCCATGGCCAAACTCTGTTTCACTGGATCGACACTGATCACAAAGCAAAAGGAACTCTGCAGTTAGGTGAGCCAACCTGGATTGCCGAAGAAACTGGCGTGCAAGTTCTATCTAATATTCGCTCACGCGACGTTGCAGCTGGTGGGCACGGTGCGCCACTTGTAAGTATCGTCGATCAATTATTACTAGGTCACTCTGCGCAACCAGAAGGAGCGCTTAACCTAGGTGGAATTTCAAACATCACGGTGGCGGGTAGCAACTTGACTCCGCTGGCATATGACATCGGTACTGCTAATTGCCTATTAGATGCCGCTATTTACGCTCATTCTGAGGGCAAATTCTCCTACGACGCCGATGGCAAGTTAGCTGCAAGCGGAACAGTTGATCAAGCTCTGCTAGCTAAATTTTTAGAAGAGCCTTATTACAAACTTCCAGCGCCGAAATCAACTGGTAAAGAGTTATTCCATCTGGATTATTTAATTGACTATGTTGGCCCGGTTTCGACGTGGAACATTGCAGATCTAATGGCGACCTTGCTTGAGTTAACTGTCGAAACAGTTGCGATTGAAGTTGAAAAATTCAAATTAGCTAAGTTATATATTGCAGGTGGCGGTTCAGCTAATCCAGTAATGATGGCACGCCTGCAAGAGCGCTTAACTAACTGCCAAGTACTTTCAATGCAAGTTCTTGGAATTGATCCGCGTGCTAAAGAAGGCCTGATGTTTGCATTAATTGGTTATCTAGCACTGAATGGACAGCCGGGTCAGATTCCTAGTTGCACTGGCGCAAATGGCGAACGCATTCTAGGATCATTGACACCAGGAAAAGGCGCATTCGTTTTGCCACAACGACCAAACATCAAGCCAACTAAAATGCGAGTTATTGAGTAATTGCTTTGCGCAACATTTCGATCTGCGGAATCTGCCAACGTTCGTCAGTTTTTTCGCGGCCAGTCTCGCTAAACCCAAATTTTCGATATAGCCCGATGGCGGTAGGGTTCTCTTTAAAAACCCAGAGCGTTATCTCTTGCTTATCACGTTGCTCCAGATGGGCAATAACTTCAGTCAACAACTTGCTGCCGACTCCTTTGCCGGCACTTTCTGGTGAAACATATAAGGAAAACAAATGGCCACGACTTTCATCTTCTGCATCGTTGCCAAAACTTGCAAAACCTAAGGTCTCATCTTCTATTGCCACTAGTGTGAAACGACCTGGTTTTGGATTAGCTGACGCTGCTAACAAATTAGTAGTGGTGGCAACATCCATTGATTCGCGGACTTCGGCACTTATTAAGTCCCGGTATGAGATGTTCCAGCAGGCTCGAAATACCGTCACCAGTGAGCCTAAATCACTGCTTTCAACTGGTCGGATTAGCATATTTGAAAGTCTAGCGGGGCTCTGACTATGAGTGAAGTAGTTTCTACTCGCGTTAGCACTTACTCACGAGAGCTGCGCGAACGCTTTGTCACAGCGCTACGAGGTGTTTCGGAATACCAAGTTATTAAGTTTGAGTTGTGTGACGAGTCCGGAACCTGGCATGTAGGCGAAACCGTTGAGACGCCAAAGATTACTGGTGATACCCATACCCAGATTGTGGCTGAACTCGAAAGCGAAGTTCCTGGGTTAATCATCGGCAAGAAGATTTTCGAAGCAATTCGGAGTATCAAGGAATCATACTTAACTGGAAGCACAAAAGCGGCAGTTGATATTGCGCTGAATTCAGTGATTGGCAAAGGTGTCCTTCGGGAGTTCTCAGTTGCTACTGATGTAACTATTCCAATAACTTCAATTAGGAATTTGCCTGCATTAGTGGCAGATCGAGTTACGGCAGGTTTTACCTACTTCAAAGTTAAAGCAAACAATGAACCGGTATCTGATCTAATTGCGAAACTAGAGCTAATCGAAGAGTTAACCCCATCAGGCTCACACATACGTATTGATGCAAATCAAGCGTGGGATCTTGGACATACTTCCGAAATTCTGGCAGCTATCTCAGAGAGCGGACTAGTTATAGATTATCTAGAACAGCCAACACCTGCTAGGGACTTTGCAGCTTTAGCGAAAGTTAAAGCAATTTCCTCAATTCCAATCATGGCTGATGAATCATGTTTCACCCCTGCGGATTTAACTGAGTTAATCTCGCTAAATGCCATGGATCTGGTCAATCTAAAATTGCTGAAAGCTGGTGGTTTATCGGTGGCTCGTGAAATGGCAAAAACAGCAGCGACTGCAGGCATTGGCGTTTATATCGGGAGCATGATGGAAGGCGATCAAAGTTTGAGCGCTGCAGCAACACTTGCGACGGAAGTGGCACCGGATCTAGTTCATGATTTAGATGCCTCGTGGTGGGCTAAAGAGAGCGATTTACGCTACGAAAGTGGCAGGCTTTACCTATGAATAGCGCTGAAACTTTAACCAAAGTACCTGGCTATTTATTCGCCACTACTAAAAAAGGTATTCGCTCTTACTCGGCAAATGGATCACGCCAGTGTTTTGGCGTAGCCGAAGAAAAACCTGTCACAGTTAACACCAAGTTTGATTTAGCATCCTTAACTAAAATTGTCGGAACCACAGCTTCCTTACTTCATCTAATCGAGTTAGGTGAATTGCAGGTAGCAGATCTAGCGAGTAAATATCTAGAATCCTGGCAAGGCACAGACAAATCTGAAATTACGATTGCAGAACTGCTCTCTCATCAAAGCGGATTAGCAGAATGGCGCCCGCTCTATTTTACAGATGATTTAAAAGAGAACGTGACCGAACAGATTTCCAGAATTCCTTTGGCTTACTCAAGAAATTCGGGTCGACGTTATTCTGATCTAGGATTCATCTCACTCGGCGAAATAGTTAAAGCGATCACTCAAAAAGATTTGCCAAAGGCTTTTGCCGAATTAGTTTTTGAGCCGCTAGGTTTGCAGAACACTTCTTTTGGGCCAATTGCTGGGGAAGTGGCAGCCACTTCTAAGGGTGATTGGTATGAAAAGAATATGGTCGCAACCAATACTCCGTATAAAGTTGATTTAGATGTTGCAATTTTCCCGAATTGGCGAGAAAAATATTTAGTCGGCGAAGCTAATGATGGCAATTCTTGTCACCGCCTTGGTGGAATAGCTGGACATGCGGGACTATTCTCAACTGCCGAAGACTTGCTTATTTTTGCCGAAGCAATCATTGCTAATAAATGGCAGGCACATAACTTTTTATCGGTAGCTGGCGACCCAATGCAGGGGTTGGGTTTTAGAAACTGGCGCACCCCAACAAGTACTGGTGAGGAAATTCTTTGGGGGCACACTGGCTTCACCGGAATTGCTTTAGGGATCGCACCTAAGCGCCAAAGTGCTGCCCTGCTTTTGACCAATCGCTTACATGCCCAGGGTGACCCAACCCCGACTGAGGATCTCTGGCAGCCCTTTTTACAAGACTTTTGTGCTCAAATCGTTATCTAATTACCCCTAAATCACCCTGAACTTGGCGAAGAGTTTCACCTAGCATTACCACCTGCTGAAGGTTTTTTTCATGACTAGCGCGAGGGTGGTGAGTTTGATGGCTAAGAAAGTCGTAATGACTGAACCAGCTAGTGCCGCGTCTTCAGACCTGTTGGGCCATATTCGCAATTCATTATCGGCTTTCCACGCAACGGAACTTGCAATCGCTAATTGTATTTTGCAAGATCCAGTTCAAGTGTCGCGGATGAATATTTCAAAATTAGCAGAACATAGCGATACTTCAGTTGCCTCTGTTGTTCGTTTTAGTAAAACCGTTGGTTATAAAGGTTTTCCAGAATTTCGCATGGCGCTAGTCGGTGAAGTTAGCCGTATGGGCCAAGTTGGTATCGATTCTTCCGAACTCGATAGCGGTATCACGGTTGAAGATTCGCCGGCTGAAATAATTAGAAAAATATCAGCTGCTGATGCGCTGGCAATTCAAGCAACTGCTCAAAGGTTAGATGTCGCAAGTTTTTCCGCCGCTGTTGATGCTTGGGAGAAAGCAAAGACGATCGGGTTATTTGGTGTGGCATCTGGTGGATTCGTAGCAATGGATTTACAGCTTAAATTAAATCGCCAAGGCAAGAACGCAATTGCTTGGCGTGATATCCACAATGCCCTAACCTCACTCTCACTACTTGGCCCAGGTGATGCACTCGTTGCAATCAGCCACAGCGGTACGACAGTAGATACCGTCGATGTGATGCAAGAGTTTAAAAATCGTGGTGTCACAATTATTTTGATTACAAATGCACTGCGTAGCCCAGCTACCGCAATTGCTGACATTGTTTTGTTCACCTCAGCTCGGGAAACCACATTCCGAAGCGGCGCAACTGCAAGTCGAATTGCGCAATTAACTGTGGTTGATTGTCTTTGTGTTGCTTTAGCACAAAGAAACTGGAGTGGCACTCGTGCTGCCCTGGATGAATCTAGAGCGGCTGTGGGAAGCCGCTCCGGAAGAAAGATGGTCGAATCCAATACCCGGAAACCTGACCAAAAACCAACCCGCTCTAGAGGAGGAAAATAAGTGAAACTCACTTCACGCCGCACCCGCGGCTTGGTAGCAGCTGCTTTCGCTGTTGGATCAATCGTTGTTCCAGCAGTGGCCGCTCTACCTGCAAATGCAGCTACAGAATTAACATTCTGGAGCTGGCGTCCAGAAGATAAAGCTTTCTACGAAAAGCAGATTGCAATCTTCCAAGAAACAAATCCAAGTATCAGCATCAAGTTCACTCCATACGTAGCAACTGAGTACAACGCGATTCTTGCAACTGCGCTAACTGCAGGTAAGGGTCCAGATCTACTTCAGCTACGTCCATACGGTGGTATGTCTGCACTTTCAGATGCAGGAAACTTTGTTCCACTAACAACAAAAGATGTTCCTGCGTTAGGAAAGCTTGCGCCAGGAATCTTAGCAGCGGCACAGGGATACACAGATAAGCGTCAATTTGGTGTCCCATATGCAGCATCAGTAATGGGTGTTTGGTACAACCCAGAACTATTCGCTAAGGCCGGTATTCGCCAGACTCCAACAACTTTTGATTCATTCATTAACACTTTGAATCGTCTAAAGGCAGCTGGAATCCAACCACTTGCTAACTCAAGCGGTAACCCAGGAAATGGTCCAGGTCTCGAGCAAATGCATGCGACAATCGCACCTACTTTCTACGGTGGAAATACATATTTCAACGATCTAGTTGCTGGACGAACAACATTTACTAACAAGGCATACGTTGAAGGACTTGAAGCCGTGAAGACACTTTCAAAGTACTTCCCAGCTGGCCATGAAGGTATTGACTACAACACCGCACGTTCATTGTTCGCAACCGGTAAGGCTGCGATCTATATCGGCGGAAACTACGAACTTACCTACTTCAAGCAGATTAATCCCTCTGCAAGCATTGGTTGGTTCCAGGCTCCAGCAAAATCAGCTGGCTCACCTAAGTTCGTAACTGCATGGGGCGATGGTTCATATGCAATTAATGCTAAGACTGCTAACAAGGCTGCTGCAATGAAGTTCTTGAACTTCTTGGCATCTAAGCAATACAGTCAAGCAATGGCTGATGAAATCTTCGTAATTCCAGTAGCTCCATATGTGAAGATCTCAGATCCTGTTGTAAACAAGATCAACTCAGCTCGTGCTCAGTTCAGCACACCATTCTTGAACGTAGTTGGTTTCCGTTTCGGAACTCCAACTTCTTCAAACATCCTCCAACCTGGTCTCCAGAAGTTGGTTGCTGGTGGAACTACAGCTGCTGCCCTTGCAAAGGACACTCAGGCTGCAGTTGCATCCTGGTACAAGCCACAAGCTGGTAAAGAATAAATAAGTAAGTAAGAGCTGGGTGCAGGGTTAAACCTGCACCCAGCTTCTTTAATATTTTTTAGAAAGATGGAAATGCAAAGCAGAACCCTGAAACAACAGCAACGAAAGTTCATTTGGATTTTCCTCGCACCAGGACTTTTAACGATTCTTGTTTTCACCACAATTCCTGCTATCTCAACTTTGAGTTACTCTTTCTTTAAATGGGAAGGTTTCGTACGCGGTTCCTTTGCTGGTTTTGAAAATTTTCAAAATCTATTTAAGTTCCCGTGGCGCGATCAATTCTTTGCAGCCCTAGCGCACAACACAATTGTCTTTATCGCAATCATGATTATTCAGACTTCACTTGGCATGTTAATTGCCTACGCACTATTTAGATTAAAACGCGGACAACGTTTTTTCCGCACAGTTACTTTTCTGCCAGTTATTTTCTCATTAGTAATTGTGGGCTATATGTGGCAAGTAATGCTTAATTCTTATTTTGGACCAATCAATAAAATTCTGACCGATATTGGTTTAGAAAGTTGGGCGCAACCTTGGCTGGGGCAAACCTCAACAGCGCTTCCAACACTGGTTTTTATTAACTTGTGGCGCTGGGTTGGATTTCCGGCAATCATCTTTCTGGCTGGCTTAAACGCAATTAGTAATGACTTCATTGAAGCGGCAAAGATTGACGGCGCTAAGGAAGGTCAAATATTCCGCAAGATTTTATTCCCGTTACTTGCGCCTTCAATGACAATTATTACGATCCTTACATTTATCGGCGCCTTTGAATGGTTTGATCTGCCCTATGTAATTGGTGGCACGGTCGGTAGTCCGGCCGGCGCAACTGACACGTTGGCGCTTATGTTCTACCGACTTTCCTTTGGTAGCGCTGATTCTGTTTCAAATGACATTGGCGTGGGCTCAGCACTCGGGGTAATTATTTTCATCATCGTAGGCGTTGGCGCTGGTGTAGGTTCTAATTTGATGCGTCGTCGTGAGGTAGAGCAATGATCAACAAAATAATCACTGGCACATTTTTTAAAGCGGTATTAGTTATTAATGCGTTAATGGTTTTGCTGCCAGTTTTCTTCTTACTTAACTCGGCGTTACGTGAGACAGGTAGTTTTGGCGCAAATCCACTTGAACTTGCCCGAGATCCCGAATGGAACAACTTCACGCAGGTTTGGGCAGATGGCGAGTTCCCAAACTTCTTGAAGAACTCATTGATCGTTACTTTAGGTTCATTGGTTGTGATTTTGATCTGCGCACTCGGTGCCGGCTTCATCTTGGGGCGCTATCAATTTAAGGGCAATAGTTTGATTTATGGTTTCGTCCTGACTGGCATGTTGGTTCCAGCAAAACTTGCAATCTTGCCACTATTCATCCAATTAAAATGGATGAACTTAATCGATTCGCATTTTGGCTTAATTCTGGTTTACGCATCTGGCGCTTTACCTGCGGCAATTTTTATTATGGCGGGTTTCTTCAGATCGCTGCCTGCAGATATCGATAGTGCGGCACGCATTGATGGCGCTTCAGAATTTCAGCTACTGCGATTAGTCCTAGCCCCATTGGTGCGACCTGGTTTAGCAATCGTGGCAATTTACTCAGCGATTCCGATCTGGAATGACTTCTTCTTGCCGCTGGTATTCCTGCAAAGCCCGGAGAAAAAGACGATTATGCAAGGTCTAACCCTCTTCTTTGGTGAGTATTCCTCTCAATGGGGCGTGCTTTTCGCCGGTTTAACTATCGCTGCGCTACCACTGATCATCTTGTACTTACTTCTTTCCGAACAATTTATTAAGGGACTTACTGCCGGAGCTGTGAAAGGCTAGGGGTATGAGTTACTTAGGAATAGATGCTGGTGCAACCGCTACTAAATGGGCTTTATATGATGGCTCGCAGATAGTGGATTCAGGAAAATGTGCGGCAATGGATGGCCACATTTACCGACCTGAATCAAAAGCACGTGCAAATGAAGTATTAGCCGAGATCTCTAAAGCAGTAAACGGTGCAGAAATAAGCGGCGTCTTTGCCGGCATCACTGGCGCTGCTTCCGAAGATAGTGCGACCGACCCGCTAGGCCAGATTTTTCATACCCACTTTCCAAATGCCAAAGTTCGCATTGTTCACGATATCGAGTTGGCGTATTTCGCAAACTTTGAAGTTGGTGACGGAATTTTGTTATATGCCGGCACCGGGTCAGTTGCCATGTATGTCGATGATGAAGCCGGCCCAGTTCGCGCCGGTGGTTGGGGTTATTTGTTAGGCGATGAAGGTGGCGCATTCTGGATTGGCCGCGAATCAATTCGTTGGGTGCTGGCCGGGCTTGATACTGGCGAAGAAGTTGAACCAGATTCTTTAAGTGATGTGATTTTAAAACAAATCAATGCAACGAATTGGGATGAAATAAAAGCATTTGTATATTCTAGCGAGCGTTCAGAGATTGCTAAGTTAGCGGCAACTGTAGGTCACCTGGCAGATTCTGGAAATGCTGATGCACAAGGAATTATTTATGAAGCCAGTCAGTTCTTAATTGCTTTAGTACATCAGCTCGATACGCAAATAGATAATGCGCCGCGCATTGTGATAGCCGGGGGAGTCTGCCAAGAAGGTTCGTTTATGGCGAAAGCTCTTCATTCGTTCTTTAGTGAGCGAATTAGTATTTCTGATTGCGATATTGCTCAGCGTGCAGCTGAATTAGCCCAAGACATTTAGCTACTCAGCTATTTTTACGCGCTGCAGCGCTTGATCTAACCTAGAAACTTCGTAAATCTCCATGCCGGCAATTTTCACGTCGGAACCAACTGGCACTAGCGCGCGCTTGAAACCTAAGCGATGGGCTTCGGCTAACCGGCGCGATACGCCACTGACTTTGCGGATTTCACCAGCTAGCCCGACTTCGCCAATTGCTACTAAATCAGCAGGTAAAGCAAGGGCTTTAGCAGCTGATGCCACAGCTAGCGCAAGAGCTAAATCAGCGGCAGGCTCGGACATTTTCATGCCACCAACTGTGGCGGCATAAACATCGCGACCACCGATGCGCACATTTGCCCGAAGTTCCAAAACTGCCAAAGTCATCGAAGTTCTTGCCGAATCAAGCCCACTAGTGACGCGACGGGCATTACCGAAATCATTTTCACGACCTTGCGAAACCAGCGCTTGAATCTCAGCCAATAGTGGCCGGCGACCTTCAAGCGTAACGGTTACGCAAGTACCAGGAACTGGTTCGGCATGGCGAGAAGTAAACAAACCAGTTGGATCTAAAACACTTTCAATGCCAGTATCGCTTAAATCAAAACATCCGACTTCATCGCTAGCGCCAAAACGATTCTTTATTGCACGGATCAAACGTAGTCGTGAGTGACGTTCGCCTTCGAATTGTAAAACTACATCAACAATATGTTCGAGCATGCGCGGGCCAGCAATCGAACCATCTTTAGTCACATGACCAACTAGTAGCAAAGTGATATCGCGATCTTTACAGATACGAATAAGCGCGCCGGCAACTTCGCGCACTTGCGTTACGCCACCGGGTGCACCATCGGCAGCACTCGAACCAATAGTTTGAATCGAATCGATAATCAATAGTTGTGGTTTAACTTCATCAATATGTGTGATTACAGCGCCAAGATCAGTTTCAGAGGCAAGCCATAACTTTGGATCAATGGCATTAATGCGTTCGGCACGCAAACGAACTTGGGACGCAGATTCTTCACCACTTATGTAAAGGGCGGGAATATTATTTTTTGCGGTCTCTGCTGCAACCGAAAGTAAGAGGGTTGATTTTCCGACACCAGGTTCGCCAGCCAATAAAATTGCAGCGCCGGGAACTAAGCCGCCACCTAATACGCGATCGAGTTCAGATACCCCAGTTGGTTTGGCACTTGCAGCAGATAAATCAACATCACCAATTGGAGTTGCTGAGTGTGTTACTCGACCAGCAACTAGCGATAATTTTTTAGGTGCGGCAATTTCTTCAACGCTGCCCCAAGCCTGACATTCACCGCAGCGGCCCACCCATTTCTGCGAAGTCCAGCCACATTCGGCGCACTTAAAGGGGTCTTTTTCTACCTTGGCCATAACTAAACCCTAGATGCTAGGACTGACTTTTTTCTTTCTGTGCCAACAAAGTTGCTGGATGTTGAATAACGAAGAGCGGTAACGAACGTGCTTGCGCCGCTCTAATTCCTTCAACACGTGCATCGCAGAGCTTGGCCAGAATGTCGTAGGCAGGTTGCCCCATTAGAGCAACTAACTCTGCACGATTAGAGAGATAGACCGGCTGGGTTCCGACATGGGCATCTGAGTTACTCGTGCAGTACCAATCAAAATCTTCGCCGCCATCGCCCCAAGCAAGTCGCTCATATTCGCCCAGCACGGTAACTGAATAGGTTCGCTCGCCAACTTCGCGTGATTCAAAAGATCGACGCATCGGCAACTGCCAACAAACATCTGGTTTAGTATCAACAAAATGTTTATTTTCTTTTTGTGCAAGATGATGAAGTACGCAACCAAAAGAACCGGTGAAGCCGGGAGCTTCGTAACCTTTACGGTTTAAGAAGACACAAGATTCTTCAACTACTCGAGTTTTGCGTTCGTTATCTTCATCAGTTTCAGAAATTTGTAATAACCCACCCGGTTTATTTGGTTGGGCAACATCGAAGTACTGCCACATATCTCGAGTCAATAAAGCAGCAGCGCGTTGGGTGCGAGCTTCGTCTTCGGCATCGGAATACATGGCGCCTTCAGTACAGCAACCATCATTTGGACGATCAGCAAATACACCTTTACAACCATCGCCATAAATACAGGTCCAGTGCGAAGTTAGCCAAGTGAGATCGCACTTAAAGATCTCTTCGTCATCGTTCGGGTCAATAAACTCGACCCAATCGCGCGCAAAACCTGTTTTAACTTCGGACATAGAGGTTGAGCCTATGCGTAATTACCAAAAAGCGCACATCACGAACAGGTACGATTGCGAGATGAAAACCGCGGTAATAGGTGCTGGAAATATGGGCGAGGCGTTAATCGCCGGACTGATTGCTTATGGTGAAACCCATACCAATATTGCGGTTTGCGAGAAGCGGGCAGAACGTGCCACAGAACTAACTAGTAAATACGAAATTTCGATTGCTGAAATTGCAGATGCCGTGCGCGATGCTGACGCTGTTCTCTTAGTCGTTAAACCGCAAGATATGGCAGCGGTTTTGGCCGAAGTCGGCGCTGCCATTAACCCTGCTGCAGTAGTAGTTAGTTTTGCGGCTGGCAAAAAGATTGACTTCATCACTAATGGCTTGGGCAAACCTAACTCGGTAATTCGCGTGATGCCAAATACCGCAACCATGGTTGGCGCCGGTATGGCCGCTATGTCAGTTGGCGCGGGTGTTACGCCAGCACAGCACAAATTCGTAGCTGGGTTTCTAGCCAAGTCAGGTCAAGTTGTTGAAGTCGCCGAAGAGTTACAAGATGCCGTTACTGCAACCAGCGGCTCTGGCCCGGCATATTTCTTTGCCTTTGTCGAAGCCATGGTTGCTGGTGCAAAAGAACTTGGCTTAAGTTCCGAAGTTGCAACCCAACTAACGGTTCAGACTTTAGTTGGCGCGGCCAAACTTTTGGCTGAGAGCGGTAAAACTGCAACCGAACTTCGTGAAAATGTAACTAGCCCTAATGGCACCACTGCGGCTGCGCTAAATTCATTTACCGATGGCGAATTATCAAAATTAGTCGCGAAATCAATGAAGGCGGCTCGCGATCGTTCGATCGAATTAGCTTAAATGTTTCGAAAAATTGCGTTAATACTTAGCGCCTTACTAGTTGTTTCCACTACTCCGCTAATTGCGGCCCCAGTTGTTCCATTAACAGTTGTAAAAATGATTCCCGCGGATCAAGATATTGCCGGAATGTTAGTTGGCGATAGCGCAATCTATTTATTTGGAAATACCCCAACCGGTGGTTATGTAACTGCCCTTAATAAAGATGGTTCGCAGAAATGGCTGCATAGTTTTTCTGACCTAAGGGCTTTTACGATTTCAACTGGCGCGCTTGATGCTAGCGGCAATCTCTGGCTTGCCGGTGCCTCGGCAGCGCCGATCGCGATTCCCGCAGCGGCTAATCCATCGCCAACGGCAGCTAACCCAGATGGCGTAGTAATCGGTGATGAAGGCGCAATTCGCCCTGATTTAAATAACTTAACCCTTTGGAAAGTGAGCAGTACGGGAACTGGCGCTGGCAGATATGAGTTACCACTGACTGCACCAGTCTTACCTACTTCATTGAGCGTTGATAAGAGCGGAATTTCAATCGTTGCCTGGCAATCGGCGGGTTCATTATTTGTAGCGGCGGATTTACTTGGAAAATTTGGAAAACCACTTCGAGTCGGTAAAACAACAACCACATTAGATAAAGTGGTAAGAAATAGCGATGGCAGCAGCATTCTACTCGGTAGCAGTACTGAATTATTTTTAGGAAATAAAGCTATTGGCGCTCGTGACGGAATAATAATCAAAATTGATACAACGCCCAAAATTGTGCAATCTGTCCGCAGTGGCGAGAAAGGAGCGACACGTAATTGGGCGAGCGCTACTTCTTCTCTTTTACTGGGTGGCTACTTGAAAAATAAAACAACAGTACAGGCCACAATTACTAAGTTCGGAACAACTTTAAAACCAACTTGGTCAATTCGATATAAAGCAACTTCAAGTGCAGTTGTTGCTAATGGTCTCGGTACTTCGTTTTATGCTGCTTATGAAAACGGTGGGTCAGGGTCCTTAATTACTTTTGATAAGAACGGGAAAGTTACGGCAACTAATTCATTCCAGGGCCAGCCAATTGCAGTTGAATATAATAAAACTTTTGGTCTTTATGTATACACGGGCGAAAATATCTATAGTTTTATTACAAAATAATTTAAGCTGCAATAAAAGCAATACGGCGATCTAGCGCCGCCAGCAAGAATTTCTTCTTATCAATAGTCACAAAAACGCCATGACCAGGTTCGGTTGTTTGAGTTGAAGAGACTAACCGGATCGGGCTATTTGGTAGCGCAAGGTTTATTGAACAAAGTCGCATCTCGCAATTCAATATTAATTCACCATTTTGAAGTGTTATTCGTGCACCAGGGGTACCAAAGCCATCAATTGTGGCAGTAGCAATATCTTTGGTTTTCCCAACAAAAGTGCTTCTGATCTGGTTAGGAACTGGCGCCGAATTCGTACCAGCTGCGATCCAGACCATTCGAATACCGGCCTTTTCAGGAGAAATTGCGACATCAAAACCAGCAACAGGTATGCCGTTTTCGGCTTGATCCAGCGTCGTATAGCTCCAGGTATTGGGGGAGACACCGCCGCGAGTTGCATATCTAACTTCGCCTGAGGTGATTTCACGCTTTTGATTAATAACTAAAACTGAATCGTAAATAATATAAGTAGTCGAATTCACCACGTATGCAGCTAAGTGGAACGCGACATCGCCAGTACTGCGATTATCAGTTTTGCGATCGCCATCAATTAATTCATAAACCCACTTTGTGGTATTTATCCGCTTTGTGGCTCCTAGTAAAATTCCTTGGCTCTCATCGCGATAGAAAACTGAAATTCCTAGAGGCGTAACTGCACAAGCGTTACTAATGCTTACATCGCTCGCGGTACGCAATCGATCTGGAATTTCGTAACTCTGAACAGAAGGGCCGTTTCCGTCAATGATTTCAAAAGTAAATGCTTTGCCGTCATATTGTGCATATCGCAAATCCAAATCTGCCGAATCGGGATAGAAAATATGTAGCTTCTGATTTACGCCAACCCCAGAGGTGCACAGCGAGATGTTGCCAGCAATCTTATTTTTAGTTCGACCGGCACTACCACCGGCACCATCAACAGTCGTTTTCTTCCAGACTAAACCATTCCAAGTTGCAATCTTTAACGTACCTTTTACTGCATCGGTGAAAACGATTATTGGCTTGCCGTTAAATGTAGTGCTTGCAATATCGCGGCCTTCTGGCGTTAAATCAATTAGTGCAGTTTTCCAACCAGCTTGCGGAATAATTGATTTAGTAACAGCTTCAGCCGATGTTCCTAGTGCGTTTTGAGCAGTTACTGCAAAAGAATAAGGAGTGCCATTTTTGAGGCCAGTCACAACTATTGGACTGCTAGTGCCACTCACGGTTAATGAAGTCTTTAAATTCTTTACCGTGTATGCAGTTACTTGTGCTGCTCTGGCATTTACTGGCGGATCAAAGGTAATAATCGCGCTTTGATTAGCAATTAGCGCTTCAACATTTCGAGGCGCATCAGGCACGCTAACGGCCAGACCAACTGGTGGTTTTTGCCGCATATCTTCCATCATTGCTAACAAGAGTGGCCCCGGCTGGTGGAAAACTTCGCCCGCATCGAGATTGGGAGTCATTACAGCGTTAACGCCACTCTTTGAGTAGGTAGTTTCATCCAAATGGCTTACCGATGAACCAGGCTCATAAGTTGCAGGCGTATACATCTTTATTTTCTCGCCACCATTGATGCGCTTAGCATTTTCACCAATCCAATAAAGAGGCGAAGTAAGTATTTTTCCTAACTCTAGAGATGGAGTTGGGATATCGGCTAGACGGCGACCATCGGGAGTTTGAATGTAGGCATCAAATGGAGTTGGTTGATCAATGCTGCCGTAGCCAAAAAATTTGTCATAAACATCGGTAGATAAGAAACCTAAGCCGTGTGCGACTTCATGCAAAATTACTGATTGCAAGTCATATTCAGTTGTGCGCGGCTTATCGTCACCGCGCTGGTTCCAATTTGCCGATGAATTAACTTGAATAATTATTTCCGCGTTATCTCGATCTAAATCTTTGCCAGCTAGTGCATTTGCAAGTGCTGATGGATACCAAAGTGTTGAATCAGGCGCGCTGCTGAATCCAGCAAAATAACTTCCGGGCCGAGCGCTACCAAGAACGTCACTGTTTGCACTTCGGCCCCAAGTGGCTGTCACCGTTATCTCAACTGTAGATTTGAAATTGGCCGCCCAAGTATCTAGTGCTGCTTGCACTTCGGTACGAGCCCAAATTGGAAATGAGTTATAGGTGACGGCAAACTTTGAAACCTTTTCTAAATTAGCAGAAGGTGAATTCTTTGAAGCCGTAGTGTTAGCAACAGGTGATGAATTACCGGCAAAGGTATGACCCCAAACCGTTGACGGCCGAACTCGAACTTGAGCTTGGGCAGTTGGAGCGAGTAGTGGAGTTGAGATCATCGCAGCCGAAAGAAGAGCGATGCTTAATTTCGCTCGATTGGTACTGGATCTGCCCCACATATTGCGCAACGCTATCAGGGTGAGATGATTGCCCTATGACCGCCCAGCCTAAAGTTTCCCGTGAGAATGACCGCTCTGAGTACTCCGATGTATTGAATCGGCTGCGCCAAGAACCTGCGATTTCTATGCAGAATTCAGCCGGAAATTCTCGACCAGAACCAACGTTAGATGAAGCTCGTGAAGATCTAGCGCGAGCAATTGGCGAAGTTGCCCACTCTATTTTTGCTAAGAAATATGGCCCGATGGTTGCCACCGTTACTAAAACCACTGCCGAAGCAGTTCTAAAGGATCTTGAGAAGAACGCCTATCGCGCCAAGAATGATGCAACTTTGATTGCGCAAGAATTAATTGATCGCGCTATTACAAAAAACCGGGGCAAGAAGAAGTGACAGTAGTAACTGTTTATTCTAGAAAGAACTGCCACCTTTGCGACGTAGCCATTGAATCTTTGGAATCAATTAAAGTCGAGCTAGATTTCGAGATTGAAAAGGTCTACATCGACGGCGATACTGAATTAACAAATAAGTATGGCGAAGAAGTACCAGTGATTCACATCGATGGGCTACATCACGATATGTTCAGAGTAGATTTAGAACGCTTTAGATCTTCCCTTGAAAAACATCGTCAGCATCAATAATTCGATACGAGTAACCCTGTTCAGCTAAGAACCGTTGACGGTTTTGTGCAAAGTCTTGATCGACAGTGTCACGCGAAACCACTGAATAAAATATTGCACCACGGCCATCTGATTTAGGGCGCAAGATTCGACCTAACCGCTGAGCTTCTTCTTGGCGAGAACCAAAAGCACCAGATACTTGAATCGCAATCGTGGCATCAGGTAAATCAATTGAGAAGTTAGCAACTTTAGAAACAACTAGACACTTGATTTCACCAGTACGAAATAGTGCAAACAAACGTTCGCGCTCTTTTACAGGGGTATCGCCTTTAATTAGCGGGACACCAAGTACCTCAGATAGTTCGTCAAGTTGCGAAATATATTGACCAATTACCAGTACTTGATCAGCCGCATGACGTTCAACTAACGCTTCGACAACTTTACGCTTGGTGGCAGTAGTTGAGCAGTAGCGATAACGTTCTTCAGGCTCAGCCGTTGCATACAACATGCGCTCGGCTTCGGTCAGATTTACGCGTACTTCAACGCATTCGGCTGGGGCGATATAGCCCTGAGATTCAATTTCTTTCCAGGGCACATCAAAACGTTTAGGCCCAATTAGGCTGAAAACTTCGCCTTCCATGCCATCTTCACGTACGAGCGTCGCAGTTAAACCTAAGCGACGACGCGATTGAATATCGGCAGTAAAGCGGAAAATTGGCGCCGGCAATAGGTGCACTTCGTCGTAAATAATCAAACCCCAGTCATGCGTATCGAAGAGATCTAAGTGAGCGTAAACGCCATTCTTTTTCTTGGTCATAACTTGATAGGTGGCAATAGTTACTGGTCGGATCTCTTTTTTAGCACCTGAATACTCACCAATCTCATCTTCATTTAACGTGGTGCGCTTTAGCAATTCATCTCGCCACTGACGGGCTGCAACTGTGTTTGTCACCAAAATTAAAGTTGTGGCTTTGGCGTGTGCCATTGCCGCTGCACCAACAATAGTTTTTCCAGCTCCACACGGAAGCACTACAACGCCTGAACCGCCATGCCAAAAACCTTCCGCAGCTAGTTCTTGGTAAGGACGAATTTTCCAATCCTTTTGAACCAACGCAATTTCATGTGCTTGTCCGTCGACATAACCTGCAAAATCTTCAGCTGGCCAACCTAGACGCAATAGCGATTGTTTAATTGCACCACGTTGACTCGGATGAACAGCCACAGTTTCTTTATCAATGCGAACACCTAGAAGTGGTGCAATTTTCTTGGCCCGAATGACTTCTTCAAGAACAGCACTGTCTTTGGTAATTAAAATTAGACCATGAACTGGGTCAGCTTCTAGTCGCAAGCGACCGTAACGCGACATTGTCTCGGCAACGTCGACTAACAATGAATGAGGAACGGCATAGCGAGAGTACTTAATTAAAGTATCAATTACTTGTTCAGCATCGTGGCCAGCAGCACGAGCATTCCACAAACCTAAATTAGTCAGCCGGTAAGTATGAATGTGTTCAGGCGAGCGTTCTAGTTCAGCAAAAGGGGCGATAGCTCGTCGACATTCAACCGAACCCGGATGATCGATATCTAAGAGCAGCGTTTTATCGCTCTGGACAATCAGCGGGCCATCAGTCATTTAATAAGTCCTTTATAAAGGCGTGCAGGAAGTCAGTTCGTTGGTGCATTGCGCTAACACTTGCCCATTCAGTTAGCGCATGTGCGCCGCCACCAATTGCGCCTAAACCATCTAGAACTTGGGCACAAGATGCTGCTGCAAAGTTTCCATCGCTAGCACCACCAACTGAGGCATGACCAAGTGCTGGAATTCCGATTGTTGCGGCAACTTTTTCAGCTCGCTCGTAAAGGGCTTTGGTAGCAGCCGGTTCTAGTGGCGGGCGATTTAAGCCACCGATTACTTCAATTCGAGCAGCTGGATTATTTGGATTCAAAGCTTTGATGGCTGCATCAACCCGAAGTAGTTCATTTGTTGAATAGGAACGCGCATCAATATCTAGAACAGCTAAATCTGGAACTGAGTTAGTTGTAGTGCCGGCGCTTAACATAGTTGGCACGACTGTTGTGCCATGCTCTGAATTTTCAAGGGCTGCTAGTTGTAAAACTAAGTGCGAAATTTCAACAGTTGAGTTAATACCTTTTTCGGGCTCAAGACCAGCATGAGCAGCGCGCCCATGTACTTTCACTTGATACATCGAAGTTCCTTTGCGGCCAGTTTTTACTTTGCCGTCTAGTGAAGCTTCAAGAACTAAAACTGCTTTAGCGTTTTCGGAAAGTTCTTTAATTAAATTGCGTGATGCGTGGCTACCAGTTTCTTCATCAGTAGTTGCCACTAGTGCAACTGAGCCGTCGATTCCCTTAAGTGCAAAGAGAGCTTGCAAGAAGCCAACTTTCATATCAAAAGTGCCGGGCCCACGAATAACATCGTCGTTGATTTCAAATAGTGGTTGGTATGAACCTTTTGGCCAAACGGTATCTAAATGTGCAAGCAAAACGATCTCAGGTTTAGCATCGCCCCACCAGAAAACTGGCCGACCTTCAATTTCGCGAATCTGCGCAGGTGTACCTAAAACTTCTGCTGCAATTGAACTCGCAACTTCGACAACTTCACGGCAAGCAGCGAGATCTTCGGTGGGGGATTCACATCGCACTAAGGTCTCGAGAGAACTAAGCATTAGGTCGGACATAGGGTTAAGTCTGCCGTATTCGGCACTTTGGGCGTCGGTCATAGCGGTGCGACCCCCGTAATACGCGGGATTCGAAAGCTTTGCTTCTCACCAGTGGCATGGTCTCGAGCTACTAAGGCGCCTGCCGAGATTTTTATCGGATCAACGATGCGGTGTGAAACGGCGCCATTGTTATCGGCGTAACCAATCGAAAGCGCTTGTTGTTTCTCAACATAGATCGCCAAAAGATCCATAGTTTCATTTGCAGTAGTTCGCGGCAATGAACCAAGAGCGTTTGCGGCCGAGTCACGAATTTTGCTCTGTTTGTGACTTGATTTCTCGCCAGCTCTAATTGATCGTACTGCAGCAGCAAGAGTTGCTTCTGTTGGCGGATCAATTTCACCAATTACCCGTGGTGGTTTTGGTTTTGCTTTTGCACGGTGAGAGCGATGGCCAGTGATTAAGGCACCATTGCTTGCCTCAGCTGCTGGCAAGTAACCGGCATTGCGCAAAACATTCATGGCATCAGCGGCATCTAAGTCACAGATTAAAACTTCAGAAGCAATTTTTCTTAACGAAAGAACATCAAGTCGCTTATCGCTCATAATTTGTGCAATCAGTGAAGTGTCTTCGCAACGGATAAAGCTTGATGTGTTGCCAACACGAAGCTTTCCATGTTTCTTTGCAACATCGGCAATTAAGTATTCCAGCGGTTGTGGCATTGGAGTTTTTGAAGTCTTAACTAAGAAGGTACGAATTTCTTCACCGCTTTTGCCGTGATCAAGCCCACGTCGAATAGATGCTTCACTGAAACGGTAAACAGTTGCGCCGCCTCGACTTTCAATGTCAGCGACTGCAGAGAGATCACGCGCGATGTCATGCTCTAACGGCCCGGGCGCAATTGCGGTGTTATCGCTTTGAATCAAAATATGATCAACCGGTTTAGGTAGATCGGTATCAATACCTATTTCGTCGGCACCGGACATAAATGCGCGACCGTATTTAGCTGATGCACCTTGACCAGTGAAGCCCAGCCATTCAGCCTCGCGCAGTGTCCAGGCGATAAGTTCTTCTTGAATGCCCGAATTACGCTTACTTGGCGCGATCCATTTAATTGTGCGCGTAAAGCTAGCTAGTTCTGGCGCCAGGTTTGGTTGTTCATTTAACAAGTTAATTACCAATTTACGGGCACTGGCCGCATTAACGCGATCGAGCTCGGGGCCAAGGGCCGCAACACTCTTTGCCTCACCGCGACCAACTAGGCCACTAACACGTGAAGTTGTTAGCCAGTTTGCAGCCAGAGTGCTCCAACGAGTTTCGGCGCTTTGAGTTAACCAAATATCAAAGTTGTTACTTGGCAAGATGCGATCATCGCCATCGATAGTTAACAAGCCGGCTAGGTAAGAAAGCTCGGCAATAAATGCAGCACAATTTTCATCGATACCGATATGTGCTGAGATTAATTTTAGGTCTCGCACACCAAGGCCGCCAGAGCGAAGCGCATCTGCTGGTTCTTGGGCCCAGAAGTGAAGTAGTTCTTCAACCCAACCAAGAACTGTTGCGACGTTTGCAGCAGCAGCCATGTTTACAGATTTTTCAACGCGCTTGGTTCCGGTTACGGAAGGTGCGGTGCTTTCGTAACTCTTATGAACTTTTCCACCACGTAAGAAAATTCCGACTTCGCGCGGCATGATTACGGTGCGCTGATCTAGCGGAACTAAAAACTTGCGATCGAGCAACCAAGCAATTCCGGGACCTGGATTCTTAATATCGCCAACGCTGCCGCGAGGTGGCCCCCAAACTAGTTGAGTAAGCACTCGATTAGCAGCCTCTGGCGCTTCGTTTAATTCAGTTAACTTTAATTTGGCAAGAGAAGCGGGGCCAAGTCCGGCTGGTTCATTAATTAGTAGTTGGCTTACTGAAGTAGGTAGTCGCAAACCTTTTTCAGTTGGATATAGCAGACCAAAAGTTATTAGTCGCACAACTGCGATGGATGCATCTTTGTGAGTAATTGAGATAACGTTTTTAAGCGTAAATTCTTCATCTAGCGCTACGCATGCTTCGAGAATTTGGAATTCAAACTCGGTTAGCGAATCAACTGCGCGTGCAATGCTGTGTGATGATGATGCCCGCACTGCAAGGGATGCTAAATCTGGCGGAACTGGGGAAACTAAATCGGGGCGAGCAGCAAAAAGCTCAGATAAACCGGCATCGTCTAGCGAGCGCAGATAATCAGTAAATGAGCGAATTTCCATAACCG
>JAPLAW010000009.1 GCA_026393075.1 Actinomycetota bacterium
TGTATTCATCAATTGCCGTTAGTGCAACTTCATGCATCGAAGTTCCCTCATTCTCGGCAACCTTTTTTAATGCAGCACTTTGCTTATCGGACAGTCGTAATGTCATTGCCATGCGTAAATGATACCACAGTGGTATCACATTATGAGAGCCTGTTTAAGCCTCCTTTATTCACCTTACCCGCATAAAACTGGTCACTTTTTACGGTATTTATATAAGTAGCTACCTAAGGAGTCGAAAATGCGTGCCGTAACCAAGAAGAAATCAATCGCTTTATTCGTAATCGGTCTTGTTTCGCTGGCAATCGCGGCTCCTAATGCGGCAGTTGCTGAAGTAACTCAAGCTGATGTTGATTACACAACCAAAGTATCGGCGCTGGTTCAGGAGTTTTCAACAGTTGCCGCTAATTGGGGTATCGCCATATCAAGCCCGCCAACGCTGGCATTTGGAAGCAAGTGGAGTAAATACAAGACTGCTGCAACCAAGAGTTCAAATGCAGTTTTGGCAACGGTGGCAAAAATGAGCGCACTTGTTCCATCTTCAGCATTTACAAAATCAGGAGAGGCACTTAAGAAAGCGTGCGCTGAGTATAAAAGTGCGATTACTGCTCTTAACAAAGCTATCGTGAAAAACGACACAAAAATGATCACGAAAGCGAATCCATTGGTAGCCAAAGCATCAAAGGATTACTTGGCATGGACCAAGGCTTATCAAGCAGATATGACGGCTCTGAACGGTTAATTACTAAAGCTTTTTCTTCGCTAACCACTTCTCGGTTGCATTCATCCACTCAAGTGGTGCTTCAGCCGGAGCACTATGTGCCGCGCCTTTAATGCAGCAATACTGCGAACCCTTTACACGGGCTTTCATAAAGCGCTGCATAACTGGCGTTGCTTCATCATTTTCGCCATTGATGAAAAAAGTAGGAACTTTAATTAGATGAAGTTCTTTCTCAACTGACCAATCTTGTAATGTACCAGTCACGGTGAATTCAGTTGGTCCCCACATTGATTCATATACATGCATGCCGAATTTACGCTTTGGTGGGTTATCAACTAGCGACGGGGTCTGCTTTATATGTCGTTTAGCGAATTCGACGTTGGCAGCCAAATATTCTTTGGCTTTGTATTTCTTTAACTTCTCGTACTTATAAATTGCATTTCGATGCTTTGGTGGCAACTTTGCAACGAGTTTACGAGTCTCGCGTACCCACATGCGGCTTGATGGCAGCGAGTTAGCAATGATTAAACCCTTTAAACCTTTTGGTTTCTTGATTGCATAATTCAGCGCTAGCATTCCGCCCCATGATGCACCGGCGAGCAGGTAGCGTTTCTCAATTTTTAGGTGCTTGATTATTCGAGATAGTTCTTCTTCGAAAAGTTCGATTGTCCAAAAGCTGGCAGGCTTTGCTTTCAATGAGGTTGATTTACCGCAGCCAATCTGGTCATAGAGAATTACTGGGCGACCGGATGCGCTTAGTAACTTAGCAATAACCAGAACTCCGTTATGCGCCGCACCAGGGCCGCCATGCAATACAACAACTGGGGTCTTTCCAGATTTAAGGTCGCCGATTACTCGAAACCAAGTTCGGCCATGTTTCCAAGTTAAATATCCAGTGCGATCTTTAGTTGCCATAGGCAGATACTAGATTTTGCGGCGCTTCATGAAGTCACTAACGGCATTTAGCCACGCAGCAGGTTCTTCAACATAAGCTAAATGAGAACTCAAAGGCAAACAAACCCATTCTGCGCCCTTAATTTTTTTGACCAAACGCTTCTGTGTTGCTGGCGTGACTTCGTCATATTTTCCATTGATGAGAAGCGTTGGTACCTTAATATTTTTCAAAGATTTTTCGACATCCCAAGTTTTTAATGAACCAATTGGTGCAAATTCGACCGGCCCCCACATAGCTTCGTAGACACGAGCGTCTTTACCTAACACCTCAAAACCATCAACCACATCTTGTGGTGGTGGAATGCGAACTAAATGTTGTGAAGTGAAGTAATCGTTTGCGGCGACAAAATCGGGATGCGTATATTTCCCAGTTTTCATATGTGTGGCAATTGCTTTTCTGTGTACTGCAGGCAATTCAGATACCAAGCGTTGAATTTCTGGTAGCCATTTAGGAACTGAAGCGAGTGAGTTGGCAATGATTAAACCTTTTAAACCTTTTGGCTTTTTAACAGCATGAGCAAAAGAAAGAATTCCGCCCCAAGACTGACCGGCGAGAATATATTTATTTGAAATCTTCAACTTCTTCAGCATCAAGTTCAATTCTTCTTCAAAAAGCTCGACCGTCCAGAAGGATGCTGGCTTGTTCTTTAGAAGACTAGATTTTCCGCAACCAATTTGATCGTAAACAATTACAGGGCGACCGGTGGCATTAATTAATCGTGCCATCGGTAGAACATAGTTATGTGGTGCACCTGGGCCACCATGGAGCACAACAACCGGCGTTTGCTTAGACTTCAAATCTCCAATTACCCGATACCAAGTTTTCCCATGCTTCCAAGTCATTTCGCCGGTGTAATCATGAACTTTTGCAGCCATTCGGATTCCTCTGTCTAGGGATAGGTTCTTTAGATGAGTAAAAATGTAACCTTTTAACGATACCTACGCCATAGTTTCTGCTTCTAATATTACGAGTTTTTAACTTTATTCAGAAACGGATTAGCCAGGTTATTTTCAGACTTCACAAAATAGACATTTAGGGCAAGATTTACCCATGGCTTTAGCAATAATTACCGGTGCAAGCAGAGGTTTGGGTTTTGAAAACGCCAAGTCTCTAGCTGCGTTGGGCCATGACATCGTGATGATTGCCAAGGATTCAAGCCGCCTTTTGCTCGCACAACAAACTCTGCAAAGCCGATACCCAAATCAAAAGTTCTCAACCTTTGCCGTTGATTTAGAAGATATGTCGGCAACACGTAAAACCGTTGAACTGATTGCGCAGCAACAACCAGCCCTTGAAATCATGATTCTGGCTCATGGCGTTATGAGTGAAAAGATGTCAAAGACGTTGAAAACAACTGATGCGGAATGGCGTCGCGTAATGGCAATTAATTTAGATTCCGTTTTCACAATTGTTAATGGCTTGGTACCTGCAATGGCTGAAGCGCGAAATGGTCGCATCATTATTTATTCTGCATGTTTAGGTCGCATGTCTGGCCCCGGAAATGCTGGCGGGCTGGCGCCATATCGAATCAGCAAAGCTGGCGTTAATGCATTTGTGCGAAATCTTGCCCATGAAACTGGGTTAGGTGCTCGTGGTGTTTTAGTTGATGCAGTGTGCCCGAATCATTCCCGCACCGACATGGGTGGCCCTGATGCACCGCGTAGTGCAGAACAAGGCGCAGCAACAGCACTTTGGTTAGCGACTAGAGAATTTAACGCAGGCGATACCACTGGAGTTCTATGGGAAGACAACCAAATAGTTCAGTGGTGACTAGTTATTAAGTATCGCTTAGTTTTTATCTCGTTCTATCAATCTGCGCGTCAGCCTCAGACTTTGCGAAAAAATTAGGCAACGCTCTGATTTTTGATGCTTTTCTCCAACCCATACGGGTCCAACATTTCTCTGTACAAAAGCCACGACTGTCATAAATATAAAATGTACAACCTGTTCGAGTGAGTTGATATTTGATCTGTGAATTGAGTATTGAAAATTCAAAAGATTTATCTTTTAGGATTCTCAATGTTTGACTTTCGTATCTTGAGGAGTTTTCTTCTTCCAACTCTAGAATTAAACCGAAATAACGGGCATCCCATGCATCATCACGAAGAGAGTTCTCATCAGTATTGGGGCTCATAATCCAAGTTTATGTCAATTACCACATTTGAGGGGGATAGTTTTTCAGTTATTACATGAAAGGTTTTAACGAACTTTCCACCTATGGTCGCGGTCGCAAACGCAATTCCATAGTATTTACTTAACTTGGTATTTTTGCACTTAAAGTAAGTTTTTTCATTCTTGATCACTTTATTGGTAAAAATGAGCCTTGTTCGATCTCTTTTTCATCTGCAACTTTTTGATCCCTAAAGAACCCTATTTTGTAGATTTCTACGGTGAGGACTAAATCGCGCATTGGCTTATTGCATTTGGATCGCGCATTAACTTTGACAGCCAAAATTCCTCGCGTGCGAAATAGATTTTCAGAAATGTGTGGATTATCGACCCTAATATTGCATTTTGTGAGAGGTGGGGTGACGACGGCGCTGGCATTTGTAGGCACATAAAGCGTGTTAGCAAAGATGAAAGAGATTGACAGACTTATTATTTGGAAGCTTTTTATTATTTTCATTCATAGAGAATGACGAGTTTCTTGTTCGGTTGTTTTTGTTATCCACAGCCTCAACGTCTAAAGCGAACTTGTGAGCGGAGGATGTCCGAACTTCTGATTTCTGCATCAGGCACTGGTTCCAGGGCAATTGGCGAATAGATTAATTCGTGATTCAGTCGAAGCTCTAAGAGCGGAGGATGAGGGATTTGAACCCTCGATAGGTTGCCCTATACACGCTTTCCAAGCGTGCGCACTCGGCCGCTATGCGAATCCTCCCGCGCAAATTGGGCCCAAACTGAGCGTAAAACCTGGCTCAGACCTAATCAGCAGGTGAACTCTATCGGTAGCAATAACTATGCTTAGACCAGATCCCTCGCGCGACGTTATCGCGTCCGAACTCCCCCAGGGTAGGAATACAGCAAGGGTAGGCGTGCTCTGACGGGTGCGCGAGGGATCCCTTACAAGATTAATTTCTTAGAACTAGAGTTCGGCACCGATGAGTAGGAAGAGCGGAGATCACAAGCGATGTCACTAGCTTTGTATCGCAAGTACCGCCCATCGGTTTTCGCTGATGTCATCGGACAAGAACATGTAACAGTTCCGCTTTCAAATGCACTCTCTGGCGATCGCACACATCACGCATATTTATTTAGCGGACCACGTGGCTGTGGAAAAACTTCTTCAGCTCGAATTATGGCGCGTTCACTTAACTGTGTCGAAGGCCCAACACCAACACCTTGCGGAAAATGTCAATCGTGTACTGACTTAGTTGCGAACGGTCCGGGTTCACTTGATGTAATTGAAATTGATGCAGCGACTCATGGTTTAGTTGATGATGCTCGCGATCTGCGCGATAAAGCATTCTTTGCACCAGTTCAATCTCGTTACAAGATTTATATCATCGACGAAGCGCATCAACTCGGAACAGGGGCTGCGAATGCGCTTTTAAAAGTTGTTGAAGAGCCACCTCCCCACGTTATTTTTATCTTTGCAACAACTGAACCTGAAAAGTTAATTTCAACTATTCGTTCGCGTACTCACCATTACCCATTCCGTCTTGTTCCTCCTGGAATTCTTGTTGCGCACTTAGAGAAGATTTGTAATGCCGAAGGCGTAAAAGTTGCTAAAGGGGTATTGCCATTAGTGGTTCGCGCATCAGGTGGTTCAGTTCGTGACGCACTTTCGATCCTTGGTCAACTTCTTGCTGGTGCTGGCGCCGATGGCGTTTCATACGAGATCGCGATCCAACTACTTGGTTTCACCGACGGCGCGCTACTAGATGATGCAATTGATGCACTAGCTGCTCGCGATGGCGCATCACTGTTTAAAACAGTCGATCGCGTAATCGAATCGGGCCACGATCCACGACGCTTCACTAGTGATTTCCTTGAGCGCCTGCGCGATTTAATGATCGTCGATGCGTTGCAACAAACCAACGCCAACTCAATTTTGCGCGAACTACCTGAAGATCAGATCGAACGTATGCGCACCCAAGCCAACCAAATCGGTGCGGCAAACCTTTCGCGCGCTGCCGACATTGCTGCTGAAGGCCTGACCCAAATGCGCGGCGCCACTGCCCCACGTTTAATTCTCGAACTCATCTGCGGCCGCATCCTGTTGCCCGGCGCCGATACAACTGAGCGCGGAATGCTCAGCCGCATCGAGCGCCTTGAGCGCGCCGAATCCATCTCAGTTCCTTCCGCCCCGGTTTCTATCCCAGCTGTGAAAGCTGCTTTATTGGAACAAGGTGATTCTAAAAAAGCACTTCCCGAATTGCCGGTTCCAGATAAAGCAGCGGAACCAAAAGCACTTCCCGAATCAGCGGCTCCGGAAAAAACTGTCGCAGTAGCGAAGAATTCTGTAATCGACGTAACTGGCCTCCGCCGAATCTGGCCCGATGTAATCGAAGAAGTAAAGAAGAAGCGGCGCCTAACTTGGTCGCTGCTAAGTTCGAGCGCCAACATCATTTCAATGGATGAAAACTCAATCACGATCGGCATTGTTAACCCTGGTGCGCGCGATTCATTCTTGCGTTCTGAGTCCGATGTAATTCTGCGTCAAGCATTCATCGATGTAGTTGGCGTTGATAAGAAGATCGAAGTGATCGTTGATTCTTCGATCGACACCAACACTCCTGCTGCACGCGCCGTACGCGTTGATGAATCACCGTCAGATCAGAATCAACTCTCTGGTCCCGAACTTCTTGCCCGCGAACTTGGTGCCAAGATTGTGAAAGACGATAGATGAGCACCGGAATGTATGAAGGTGCTATCCAAGATTTAATTGATGCCCTTGGTCGTTTGCCGGGTATCGGCCCAAAGAGCGCGCAACGAATTGCTTTTCACATTTTGCAATCTGAACCCGAGGTCGCAGTTGCACTCGTTGAATCAATCCGCACCGTTAAAGAGCGGGTTAAGTTTTGTACGGAATGCGGCAACGTTTCCGAAGAAGAGCAATGTCGCATCTGTCGCGACCCACGTCGTGATCGCACTGCAATCTGTGTGGTTGAAGAGAGCAAGGATGTAATTGCAATCGAGCGCACTCGCGAATTCCGCGGTACTTATCATGTGCTCGGCGGCGCGATTAGTCCGATCGATGGCATTGGCCCAGATCAATTGCGCATTCGCGAATTAATGGTGCGTTTGGCCGATAACACCGTTACTGAAATTATTTTGGCAACCGACCCCAACCTTGAGGGCGAAGCAACGGCTACCTATTTAGCGCGCGCGTTGGCTCCGCTGGGTATGAAAGTTTCGCGTTTAGCTAGCGGCCTGCCAGTTGGCGGAGATCTGGAATATGCCGATGAAGTGACCTTGGGCCGCGCATTTGAGGGCCGTCGCACGATTTAGCCTAATTATCTCAATATGTGGATGAGCATCCGTATCATTATTTGAGATATCCCCTTTATCGGTGGCAAGAGATGGCACCCATAGTTCAAACTTCGCTACATGGGACTAATTGTTCAGAAATATGGTGGCTCTAGCGTCGCCGATGCCGAAGGCATGAAACGCGTTGCCGCCCGCATCGTGGCGAGCAAGCGCGATGGAAATCAGGTCGTGGTCGTGGTTTCGGCCATGGGAGACACCACCGATGAACTAATCGATTTAGCTAATCAAGTCACGCCAATTCCAAATGGCCGCGAGCTCGACATGTTGTTAACTGCCGGCGAGCGAATTTCCATGGCACTACTTGCAATGGCGATTTCAAGTTTGGGTCACGAAGCGCGTTCCTTCACTGGCAGCCAAGCTGGCGTGATTACCGATTCATCGCAAAGGAATTTCGCAAGACACCAAAGACATTACAACTCTTGGTCGCGGCGGTAGTGACACAACTGCAGTCGCACTTGCAGCAGCACTTGATGCCGATGTTTGCGAAATCTACACAGATGTTGACGGCGTATTTAGCGCCGACCCTCGCGTTGTTCCATCTGCTAAAAAGTTGAAGAGCGTTACTTATGATGAAATGTTAGAACTCGCTGCAAGTGGCGCAAAAGTTCTGCACTTGCGTTGCGTTGAGTATGCGCGCCGTTATGACTTACCTATTCATGTCCGTTCAAGTTTTTCCACTAACGAAGGAACCTGGGTGGTCAAAGATCATCCGGAAGGAGACCAAATGGAACAAGCAATCATCTCAGGCATCGCACACGATAAATCGGAAGCGAAAATAACTATCGTTGGTGTGCCTGACCGCACCGGTGTTGCTGCGCGCATCTTCCAAGCGATTGCCGATAACGACATCAACATCGACATGATTGTGCAGAACGTTTCAGCCGCTGCCACAGGTCTTACTGATATTTCATTTACTTTGCCAAAATCAGAAGGTGCGAGCTCGACTGCAATTCTGCAGAAGCTACAAGGCGAAGTTGGTTTTGCCTCAATTCTCTACGATGATCAAGTCGGCAAGATCTCACTAGTTGGCGCTGGAATGCGCTCGCATCCAGGCGTAACTGCTACTTTCTTTGCCGCTATGGCTGAAGCTGGCATCAATATTGAAATGATCTCAACTTCAGAGATCCGCATCTCGATTATTTGCCGCGTAACTGATCTAGAAAAGGGCGTAAGAGCTGCACATACTGCTTTCCAACTAGATGCTGAATCTGGCGAAGCG
>JAPLAW010000043.1 GCA_026393075.1 Actinomycetota bacterium
AAATCAAATCTTTATGAGATTGCATTCATCTGTTTTGATTCCCCAGAGCTAGAACCCACCTCTCCTAGTCCGTGGGAGATACTGATGCAATCACTTGCTGAATTAAATGAGCTCGGCTGTCTTTCAGATAAAAACTTTAAAACCGCTCCAACTAGTGCCTGGAGTATGGTTCATGGCTTTGCTGGATTAGCAGCCCAAGGAGCAACAGGGAACTCTGGAGCAACATTGTCATCTAAAAAAGATGTCTTGATGGCAGTACTCAAGTCGCTAGACATTAAGTAAGAAGAGTCGCCCTATAAGCCGGAAAGTCCAACTACTTATCGGATTGGCTTGATTTTCTAAACGTGGCTATTTCCAGGTTTGACCAGCTTCGAAGAATCCACTCGAATGGTCCATAGGCAAAACTTCGAAGCCATTGTTTACCGAATATCTCCAGAGCAATCCACGCACCAAGAGCAACAAGCAAAGCCTGAGTGAGACTTAGGACGCCGAATAATCCCAATCCCCAACCACAAAATATTGCAGCTAAGAGAATTGATTCACCGAGGTAGCCCGTTAGCGACATACGACCTGCTGGCTCGGCATATGACATGAAACGTCGATGCGATAAAAGTGCAATCGCTCCCACATACCCAGCACTTAGGGCAGGAGCTAGTGCGAAACCAACTACAACTCCAGCAATTCCATATACTCCAGTCGGATCTTCGGGTACTAGCGCTAGCCATGCTGATGTAATTCCCGCAGGCAATCCCACCAAAACTCCAACGATGACACATGAACGCCAGAGGCTTTTATGTTTTGATGGATCGGATAGAAGACCCACTCGTCCGGCAGCTAACCCAAGTAAAAACATCGACAGTGCTGGAAACCAATTGATAACAAGTTGCACCAGAAGTGCTTCTGGTAGGACATTTGCTCGACCAACCACCGAATCTAGAAATGATCCACTTATCGCTTCATCAAGGGCAGTTGGATTTGTAATAAAGCCGCCTGCAGAATTTTCGGCTCTACGTGTTTCAAAAAAGACAAGTGCAAGTAATGCTAATCCGATCACGTAAGAAAAAGCGGATGCAAAAAGGACTGCGCGGGTTGATCTACCGATGAATAACAAAAGCACGAGTCCAAGCAGTGCATAGCTCATGAGAATATCGCCAATAAAAAATAGATACGCATGCCCAGCCCCAAACAGAGCTAGCCCGACTAATCGCCTGAGGTATCTATTGATGCTATTGGTTGAGCGGCTTTTCAAAATTAAGGTGAGGCTGTAACCAAACAAGAATGCAAAGAGCAAATAGAACTTGCCCTGCGCTAAAGCCACAATAAGAAATGCAACCACTTTGTCAGATAAGTTTGAAAGCTGTAGCTCCCATACGCCGACATTAGAAACTGCCAAAAAAGGCATGTTGACCACAATTATTCCTAGAAGAGCAAAACCTCGAAGCTGGTCAGGTAACGCCTGACGCTTTTGTGATGATTTCAAAAGCAATTCTGCTGTGTTAACTGGCATCCCTGCCATTTATCAATACTCCTATCGATTTCTAGTGAGTAAACTGACTAATTTTTCGAGAGGTCCTTGGTCGAACCTCTTTAGCCACTGTGCTGCAAAGTAAGAAAGAAGCAGCCAAATTCCAAATGCAAGGATAAATACCTGCCAGGTTTGCAAATCTTGGAATAAGCCCAAACCCCAAGGGCCAAAGATCAGCGAAGTGATTACTGATTGCGAGATATAAATGGTTAATGACATTTTCCCGGCCGGTTTCATCCATAAAACCAGATGTGGTCGTTCCTCAACTAACTTGCGAATTACTCCTACGTAAAGCATTGACAGCACTGGTGCAGCTACAAATGAAGTAACAGTTGAAATCATGTAGATGAATTCGGATGAGTCGGCCGCTTGCTCATTTCGTAGAAGAATCACTGCTGCAATAACTTGAATCGGTAATCCGAAAAATAGGCCTTTTTTGATTATTCTCGAATTAGCGGCTTTATCTATAGGGGACGATAGGAAATTGGAGCGAGCCAATCGCACACCAAGCAAGAAAGCAGCAAATGCCAAACCCCCTTGAAGAAATATTCCAGTTGAGACGCCGAGTAACCAGGATTCTATTCTTGCGGGTATTGACTCAAGAAATGTTCCATTCTGAAGAATCTCATCAAGGCTCGATACTGTGCTTAACTGAAGATCTTTCTTCAACACGTTCTCAGCGACGAAGACCAATACTCCAGATAATACGAGAAAAAATGTTGAGATAGAAAATACTATTCGGGTCCATATCTTGAGTGTTCTATCTGATCTAAAGAAGAAAGAAGTGAGCAGTAGGCCAAAAAGCCCATAGAGAAAAACAATGTCTCCTTGCCATAGAAAGGTAAAGTGAAGTGCTCCGAAGGCAATGAGCACAAAGCATCGTTTAATCCAACGAGGCTGGTTGGATCTATCGTTTTGGATTACATAGTTTGAGCTGTAGCCGAAGAGGAATGAAAACAATAGGTAGAACTTTCCGGCAAAGAGAGCTGCAATAAGAAAGGTTGCAGATCCATTGGCAAATCCTTGAGTCCACTCTCCCCGAGCCCCCTGGTCACTGCTCAAGCCCATGAATTGGATATTTACGACCAAGATTCCAAGTAGAGCGAAACCTCTAAGTACATCAGGTGCGATGTCACGTTGCATATTGCTAGATATCTCGCTCACGCCAAGCCAAGACCATGGATGGCATGGATGAAAAAGCAAAGAGTGTAGCAATTACTAAATAGCTTCCATCATTACCTTCTGGTTGGAACATCTTCAGCTCAGGACCAATGAGCATCAGAAGCAATAGCCCCAGAACTACATAACCCATTGCATAGTAGGCATATCGGAATGATGTATCTCGCACCTTAATTTGACGTTCGTCAAGAAGTTCATTTGGTGCATCGCCTATACCTCTAACGCTTATACGCAGAAGCAAGTAGCCGCCGAGAACAGCAAAGATTACGAAAATCGCCGTGACGCTATAAATAGCAATTTCAGCACCGCTATTTAGGATCAAACTTCCAGTTTTCAAAGTGGGCCAGTAACTTCCCATAGCTAATGCAATCAGGCCCACGGCCATCAAGACAACAAGTACTCTGCGATTTCTTTGAGACCGTAACCATCTGTACTTTGAGTTCTCATCGGTCAGTAAGGATTTAACTCCCTTTTCCGTAACGCCCTCAAACCAATAAATCTTGTTCTTCTTTGACATCATTACTTTCCCTTCTTGAATGGGGTTTGTGAAAACAGCTCTGAAACCTCTTGATTGAGTGCTTTAGCAATGCGCAAGGCCAGCACCAAAGATGGGCTGTACTCCTCGCGCTCTAGGTATCCAATGGTTTGGTAATGCACCCCAACCTTGTCAGCAAGATCTTGCCGTGTAAGCCCAAGTGAGGTGCGGGCTTCTTCGATGCGGTTATAGACCGGCTCTTCAGGGTTGCGACTCATAAGAAATAGCATATATGCTATGTAGCATTAATACAACAGCTAAGAAAGGTGTCTGCCCCGAAATGAAGACAAGTATTCAAACCGCTGTCTCTA
>JAPLAW010000067.1 GCA_026393075.1 Actinomycetota bacterium
TGTTCCTGAATCTGGCACGCCATCTGCCATTGGTTATGCAGCAGGATCTGGAATTCCTTACGGCATGGGGTTAGTCAAAAACTCATACGTTGGCCGCACATTTATTCAGCCGAGCCAAACAATTAGGCAACTTGGTATCCGTTTAAAACTTAATCCCCTAAAAGAAATAATTGAAGGCAAACGCATCATTGTCGTCGATGACTCAATCGTTCGCGGCAACACACAACGCGCAATTGTTCGAATGCTTCGCGAAGCAGGGGCGCGAGAAATTCACGTCCGTATTTCTAGCCCACCAGTTAAGTGGCCATGTTTTTATGGAATCGATTTTGCAACCCGCGCAGAACTCATTGCAAGCGGATTAGACGTCGAAGAAATTCGCAGATCAATCGGTGCGGACTCTTTGGGCTACGTATCCCTTGAAGGATTAATCGAAGCCACAGAGATAGCTGAAAAGAACCTATGCAGCGCTTGTTTTACAGGCAAGTATCCAATTGCAATTCCGGCTGATTTATCTGAAGGAAAAGCGCGTCTTGAAATAACAGAAGTTCATGGCCATAACTAATGTCGACGTATAAAAGCGCTGGCGTTGATATTGATGCAGGAGATCGCGCTGTTGAATTAATGAAGGCATCAATTGCAAAAGCCACGCGTCCAGAAGTACAAGGCGGCATCGGTGGTTTTGCCGGACTCTTTGATGCAAGTGCCTTGAAAAAGTTTGCTAAGCCACTTCTTGCAACATCTACGGATGGCGTCGGCACAAAGACAGAAATTGCTCGTGCAATGGGAATCTATGACACCATCGGCGAAGATTTAGTTGCGATGGTTGTTGATGATTTAGTTGTTTGTGGCGCAGAACCACTCTTTATGACCGATTACATCGCAGTTGGAAAAGTAATCCCAGAGCGCATCGCAGATATTGTTGCTGGCATCGCACGCGGATGTTTAAAAGCAAATACTGCACTCATCGGTGGCGAAACCGCTGAGCACCCTGGATTACTTGCAGAAGATGAATTCGATATCGCAGGCGCTGCAACTGGCGCAGTCGATGCGGACAAACAACTCTCGAAAGAGAGAGTAAAAGCTGGAGACGTTCTAATTGCAATGCCAGCATCTGGTTTTCATGCAAATGGTTACTCACTTGTGCGACATATTCTTAAAGAAAAGAAGTTAGATCTTGGTAAGCAATATGGCGACCTTGATAAAACACTAGGTGAAATACTTTTAACTCCCACAGAGATTTACACACTCGATTGTTTAGCACTAATCAAATTGCTTGGCGAAGATTTGCGGACATTTAGTCACGTCACTGGTGGCGGATTAGCAGATAACACTGCACGTGTTGTTCCCGATGGTTTAGTAGCAAAGTTTGATCGCAACACATGGTCACTTCCACAGGAATTAGTTTTTATGGCGCACGAAGGTGGCGTTCCACAAAACGACTATGAACGCACCTGGAACTGCGGTGTTGGCATGGTTGCCATCGTCGATGCCGCTTCAGCCGACCTTGCGATCAAGGCCCTTGCCGCGCGCGGAATGCAGGCGTGGGCTGCTGGCTCAGTTGGCGCGACAACGCCTGGGGCTGCCCGTGCTGCTTTGGAAGGCGACTACCGATAGCGATAACCTACGGCTCTGGTAGAAATCACACACCGTTGAGGTAAGGAGGTCACGCTATGGGGCGCGGCCGAGCAAAAGCGAAACAAACAAAAGTAGCTCGCGATCTTAAGTACAACTCACAAGAGATGGATCTAGATCGTTTAGCAAAAGAGTTACATAACGAAGGACAACCAGTGCAGGATCAAGAATCAGATGATCCATATGCTGATGGCAATTACATTCCTCGTGCGTAGATAAAAAATGCGCCCGACTCCGTACGTCGCATCTCTTCGAATCTACGAACCACT
>JAPLAW010000016.1 GCA_026393075.1 Actinomycetota bacterium
CAACCAGAGGTAAATCTGGTCGGAATTACTTGGTAGCTAGTTAGCTTCCTCAACCAATTTTTTAATACGCCCAATACCTTCAACGATATCTTCATCGCTTAGTGCGTAAGAGAAGCGTAAATATCCCGATGGGCCAAATGCCTCACCAGGAACCGCAGCAACTTCAACTTCATCCAGAATCAGCGTTGCTAATTCAGCCGAAGTAGTTGGGGTTTTACCGCGAATAGTTTTACCCAGCACACCTTTAACTGATGGGTAAACATAGAAGGCGCCAGTTGGAGTTGGGCAAGAGAAGCCAGGGATTTCGTTAAGCAGCGAAACAATTAACTTGCGACGACGATTAAATGCTTCGCCCATCTTATGCACCGCAGCTAAATCACCAGTTACCGCAGCAATTGCAGCTCGCTGTGAAACGTTTGAAACGTTGCTGGTTAAGTGTGACTGTAAATTAGTCGCAGCCTTGATTACATCCTTAGGCCCGATCATCCAGCCCACTCGCCAACCAGTCATTGCATAAGTTTTTGCAACGCCATTAATAATAATTGTGGTGTCAGCTAGACCCGGAACTACTACTGGCATACTTGGCGCAGTTGCACCGTCATATAGCAAGTGCTCATAAATTTCATCGGCGATGATCCAAATATTATTTTTAAGTGCCCATTCACCAATTGCTTTGACTTGCTCAACTGAATAAACCGAACCAGTTGGATTACTTGGAGAACAGAATAAAAGCGCCTTGGTCTTTGGGGTGCGCGCTGCTTCGAGTTGTTCAACAGATACTAAATAATTCTGAGTTTCATCAGCGAATACTTCAACTGCGCTTCCGCCAGCTAACTTGATGCATTCTGGATAAGTAGTCCAGTACGGCGAAGGCAGAAGTACTTCATCGCCCGCTTCAATAATTGTGGCAAACGCTTGGTCAACTGCTTGCTTTCCGCCATTAGTAACTAGAACTTGATCGGCAGTAATTTCATAATTTGAATCGCGCTTTGTTTTTGCAACGATCGCATCACGCAGATCAGGCAAACCTGGAGTTGGTGAATAGCGATGATTTGCCGCAACTTTGGTTGCATTTGCAGCAGCTTCAACAATGTAATCGGGAGTCGGGAAATCGGGTTCTCCAGCACCAAAGCCAATAACTGGGCGGCCAGCGGCTTTAAGCGCTTTCGCCTTGGCATCTACGGCTAAGGTCGCAGATTCGGCGATTGCGGCAATTCGTGCGGAGATTCTGGTCATGGCCTAAGTCTGCCGTATGCGGGGTAGTGCTTGCTTCCTGAGTGATATAGCCAGTTAGACCTAAGGCCCCTTGAACCCCTACAATTCGACGCTCACGAGGGATTTGGTAAATCGTATGGTTTCGCCATGCCCGCGCGAAGGGCAGTAGCTCAATTGGCTAGAGTTGCCGTCTCCAAAGCGGCCGGTTGGGGGTTCGAGTCCCTCCTGCCCTGCAAAGTTCGAACCCTGTTTGCGAAAGTCGCACGCAGGAACATTAGTTAGTTAGGAATGCGAATATGACTGAAGAAGTCAAAGAAACCGAGAAACTCGGAATCTTCGCGCGCGTTGGCCTGTTCTATCGCCAAATCGTTTCCGAACTAGTAAAAGTTGTTTGGCCAACTCGTAAACAGTTGACCACATACACAGCCGTTGTATTAGTTTTCGTAACATTTGTAATCGCAGTGGTATCGCTGCTCGACTTGGTACTTACCAAGATCGTTTTCTGGATCTTCGGGTAAAAGGTAAAAATAGATGACACTTGAAGAAACTCCAGACGCTTTCGAAGCAGCGCTAGCAGCTAACGCTGCCGATGTTGCCGTCGAATCTGCCGTTGAAGAAATTGTAGAAGTTGGACAAAAGGAAGCTACTTCTGCAGTCGAAACAACTGTTGAAACAGACGAAGACCCAATTGATGGTCCAATCGAAACCGATGAAGATGATCCAAACGCGGAATTCCGCCGCACTCTTCGTGCTGCCATCGGTGATTGGTATGTGGTTCATTCATATGCCGGTTACGAGAAGAAGGTAAAGGGCAACCTGGCCAACCGCACCATTTCTTTGAATATGGAAGATTACATTTTCCAGATCGAAGTTCCGGAAGAAGAAGTTATGGAAATCAAAAATGGTCAGCGCAAGATGGTTAAGCGCAACATTTATCCAGGCTACGTTCTTGTGCGCATGGAACTATCTGATGAATCTTGGTCAGTAGTTCGCAATACCCCTGGCGTTACTGGCTTCGTTGGTAATGCACACAATCCAAGCCCACTAAGCATGGATGAAGTTGAAAAGATTCTGGCTCCACGTCCAGTGAAGAAGTCAGATAAGCCAGAAATTCGCGTTGTTGATTTCGAAGTAGGCGAGTCCGTAACTGTTATGGATGGCCCATTCGCAACACTTCCAGCCTCGATTTCAGAGATCATGCCAGAGCAGGCAAAGCTCAAGGTATTGGTTTCAATCTTCGGCCGCGAAACACCTGTAGAACTTTCATTTGCCCAAGTACAGAAGCTCTAATCACTACCAACTGATTTTAAAAAGAACCGAGAAAAGGAAAAAGCAAAATGGCCCCAAAGAAGAAGATCACTGCGCTAATTAAGTTGCAGATCCAGGCTGGCGCAGCAACACCTGCTCCACCAGTGGGTCCAGCTCTCGGTCAGCATGGCGTAAACATCATGGAGTTCGTTAAGGCGTACAACGCTGCAACTGAATCTCAAAA